>NZ_JBJJLR010000150.1:0-304 GCF_046230975.1 Pseudomonas sp. KCJK9058 | reverse complement strand
CACGTACTACCGCTATGACGAGCGCCAGCACCTGGTCGCCGTAACAGACGCGCTGAACCAGACCACCACGCTGGCGCGCAAGCCCGACGGTGAAGTGCTGCGCATCAGCCACCCGGACGGCACCACGGAAAGCTTTACCTACAACGTCTACGGTCAGGTGCTCAGCCACACCGACGGCAAGGGCCAGACCACCCGCCTGATGCGCACGGCCCGTGGCCTGCCGAGCAGCCGCCAGGATGCCAAGGGCCAGCGGGTTCGCTACGAGTACGATAAGGCCATTCGCCTGACCGCGCTGGTCAACGAA
>NZ_JBJJLR010000149.1:0-304 GCF_046230975.1 Pseudomonas sp. KCJK9058 | reverse complement strand
TGCACCAGGGTTTGCGGCTGACCTTGTTCGCTTCGGTGCATGAAGCGGCTGTCGATATTCGCCTGAGTGAAGCTGCACGTAGCGGGCAGGCCATTGACCCACAACGCAGTGCAGGCCAGGTATCAAGGTACCTCGACCAGGCCTGGGCTGAAGGGTTGATGCAGGCCCGGAACAGTGACTTCTACAAAGTGCGTGTCTCCGGGCTGGTGTGCCTGCTGGAGGGGATGCTGATGGCCTTCAAAGCGCGCGAACTGCCTGACAGTGATGCGCGGGTGAAGACCGAACTCCTGGCGGCCGCGATGAC
>NZ_JBJJLR010000148.1:0-313 GCF_046230975.1 Pseudomonas sp. KCJK9058 | reverse complement strand
CCCCCCGATGTGTGTCCGCCACCAATCTGTGTAGGAGCGGGTTTACCCGCGAATACGGTGGCGGCGGCAACGGTGAACGGCGGGTGGAAATTGGCCAGCAGGGCCGGCCTCTTCGCGGGTAAACCCGCTCCTACACAGATTGGTGCGACGCCAGGCTAGATTGGCCTCCACGCATCATTAACGTGACTTTCCCGTGCCCCCCCTACGTCAAGACTTTGGTTCGGGGCACTTCTGCTCTGGACCTGGCGATGCCAGCGTACCGTGCTGCGCATTTCTGGACTTCCCCGTCCCATCACTTGAGGTAGCAAGCAAG
>NZ_JBJJLR010000147.1:0-313 GCF_046230975.1 Pseudomonas sp. KCJK9058 | reverse complement strand
CGCAGCGTGGGTGTATGGCGCGCTGGTTTCGCCGGCCTTGATGGTGACCTGGGCGTTGTTGCTCAGGGTCACGACCAGGTCGTGAGCCAGCGGCTGGTTGACGTGAACAGTGAAGGTCGGTTTGACATTCTCGGCCACCGAGGTCTGGTCGGCCGTGATGGTGACCTTGACCAGGTCGCCTTCGTTGCCTGGGGTACCCGGCTCGTCGGTGACCGACGTGCTGACCGGGGTCTTGTCCAGTGTCAGTTGCTCGAACTTGCCGACATCCGCACCTTCAACGGTTGCGATCGATTTGATCACAGGGTCGTTGGTG
>NZ_JBJJLR010000146.1:0-313 GCF_046230975.1 Pseudomonas sp. KCJK9058 | reverse complement strand
ACCCCTTCGGTCACCGAAGGCGGCGAGATCACCTACACCATCACGCTGACCAACAAAGACGGTCTGCCGATCAACAACCACTCGGAGCTGTACTTCAAGCTGACCGACGGCACCACTGTCGTCGTGGCAGCGAACAGCACCACCGGTTCGGCCACTGCAACCGCCCCGGACAACGTCTATGTCGGCACTAACGCGCCGGTGGTCAATGCCATCGACGCGGTCAGCGGCGCAGATGCGTGGAAGTTCGAAAACCTGAACCTGGACAAGACCCCGGTCAGCACCCAGGTCACCGACGAGCCAGGTACCCCAGGCA
>NZ_JBJJLR010000145.1:0-315 GCF_046230975.1 Pseudomonas sp. KCJK9058 | reverse complement strand
TTGCCGCCCGTGGCGTTCTCGATGGTGACGCTGACAGTCGAACCGTTGTTGTAGACGTCATTCGCCGGGGTCTGGAAATCAACACTGCCCTGGGTTTTGCCGGCTTCAACGGTGATGGTCTGGCCGTTGGACAGGGTCACGGTTACCGGCGTCTGGGCAGGGTTGCTCAGGGTCACGGTGTAAGTGATCACGCCACCTTCGGTGACCGACGGGCTCGCCGTCAGGGTCGCGGTGGTGGTGTCGACCGAGTCGTTGATCGTGGTCTGAGCCGGCGTCGGGTTCGGGGTCAGTTGCTCGAAGTTGCCGCCCGTGGCG
>NZ_JBJJLR010000144.1:0-319 GCF_046230975.1 Pseudomonas sp. KCJK9058 | reverse complement strand
GCGCGGGGTCAGCGGGGAAGGGCTGAACAATGGGCGCAGCTCCTGGATGTCATCCAGGTCGTAGAGGGTGATGGTCCAGCCGAAACCGCGAAGGATCTCATCCAGATTGCCGGCGCTGGGGGCAGGCGCCCAGGGGGCGTCGCTGCTGATGTACAGCAGCGAGCCATTGGGCGCCACGCGGTACTGGCTGTGCCATTCGTAGGCCGGCGCGCTATGGCGCTTGATCAGCAGGTAGAGAAAGCCCTCACGCAAAGGGCGGATGGCGTAGCTGGAGTGGGTCAGCTCGCCGACCTCCTGGAACGGGCTGAGATAGCCCGGC
>NZ_JBJJLR010000143.1:0-319 GCF_046230975.1 Pseudomonas sp. KCJK9058 | reverse complement strand
ACGCGGGGTCAGTGGGGAAGGGCTGAACAATGGGCGCAGCTCCTGGATGTCATCCAGGTCGTAGAGGGTGATGGTCCAGCCGAAACCGCGAAGGATCTCATCCAGATTGCCGGCGCTGGGGGCAGGCTCCCAGGGGGCGTCGCTGCTGATGTACAGCAGCGAACCATTGGGCGCCACGCGGTACTGGCTGTGCCATTCGTAGGCCGGCGCGCTATGGCGCTTGATCAGCAGGTAGAGAAAGCCCTCACGCAAAGGGCGGATGGCGTAGCTGGAATGGGTCAGCTCGCCGACATCCTGGAACGGGCTGAGATAGCCCGGT
>NZ_JBJJLR010000142.1:0-322 GCF_046230975.1 Pseudomonas sp. KCJK9058 | reverse complement strand
ACCCGCGAAGAGGCCGGCACAGGCAACCTCACAACCATTGCCTACACTGTCCTTGATTGCCTCTGATTTCCCCAGGAGCCACCATGGACGATTCCAGCCAGGGCAAACCCCCGACCTTCTGGCAGATGCTGCACAGCATCCTCGCTGCCGCCTTCGGCGTGCAAAGCGGCAAAAACCGCGCACGCGACTTCACCCACGGCAAGGCCAGCCACTTCATTGCGTTGGGGGCGCTGTTCACCCTGGTGTTCATTGCGGTATTGATCGGCCTGGTGCAATTGGCGCTGCACCTGACCCGCTAGCCTGTGCCGGCTTCTTCGCGGGC
>NZ_JBJJLR010000141.1:0-337 GCF_046230975.1 Pseudomonas sp. KCJK9058 | reverse complement strand
GCCACCGCGGCTGATGTCGGCGATCTGCTGGGCATCGCGGTCCTGGTGCTGCAGGTTCTGACGCGAGAAGATCAGCGCCGATGGGCCGTCCTTGCGCTCCAGGGCGTTTTTCCAGGACACGGCGGATTCCACCGCGTCGGCCGGGCGCCAGGTGTCCAGGTTCGGGGTGCTGCGCAGGCTGGTCAGCTGCTCGATCGGCTGGTGCGTCGGGCCGTCTTCGCCCAGACCGATGGAGTCGTGGGTGTACACGTGGATCACGCGCTGCTTCATCAGGGCCGACATGCGCACCGCGTTGCGGGCGTATTCCATGAACATCAGGAACGTCGCGCCGTAAGGC
>NZ_JBJJLR010000140.1:0-337 GCF_046230975.1 Pseudomonas sp. KCJK9058 | reverse complement strand
ACCACCGCGGCTGATGTCGGCGATCTGCTGGGCATCGCGGTCCTGGTGCTGCAGGTTCTGGCGCGAGAAGATCAGCGCCGATGGGCCGTCCTTGCGCTCCAGGGCGCTTTTCCAGGACACGGCGGATTCCACCGCGTCGGCCGGGCGCCAGGTGTCCAGGTTCGGGGTGCTGCGCAGGCTGGTCAGCTGCTCGATCGGCTGGTGCGTCGGGCCATCTTCGCCCAGACCGATGGAGTCGTGGGTGTACACGTGGATCACGCGCTGCTTCATCAGGGCCGACATGCGCACGGCGTTGCGGGCGTATTCCATGAACATCAGGAAGGTCGCGCCGTAAGGT
>NZ_JBJJLR010000139.1:0-337 GCF_046230975.1 Pseudomonas sp. KCJK9058 | reverse complement strand
ACCTGGGTCACCAGCGTGGTCAGGTGGTGATATTCGTAGGTGGTCTTGCGGCCCAGCGGGTCGGTCTCTTCGAGCAAGCGGGAGAATTCGTCGTACTTGAATTGCAGGCGGTTACCGTCCGGCAAGGTCAGGCCAACCATATTGCCGTGTTCGTCAAGCTCGATGGCGTAACGCTCGCCGCCATAGTCGCGGCTGGCGACCACGCGGTGGTCGGCGTTGTACTGCACTTCCAGCTCGCGGCCGAGCACGTCGGTGGCCCAGCTGGTGCGGCTATCGAGGTCGTAGCGGAAGTGGTAGTGCTCGCCGTCGCTGGTCCAGTGCTCGACCACACGTGGCT
>NZ_JBJJLR010000138.1:0-340 GCF_046230975.1 Pseudomonas sp. KCJK9058 | reverse complement strand
GCGGACTTGGCTCAAACGGATCCCATTCAAACTCACTACAATTAAAAAAACCTGACAACACGATTGGGCAGCCACTGCCCTGCGGGTCATAGCGTAAAACGTAATAATTGGAACCACTCACAAAAGCCTCCCAGTGATCGCATCCACTACAAAGTATTATTCTCCAGTCTTTCTTTCGCGAAACTCTGGATTTTACCTATACCTAATACCAATTGCGTATCAGAAACCTTACCAGCCCTAAAGGCGTCATTCAAAGCAGAAATCTTAGACTCAATGACCTTAGTATATTTAGCATGACTTGACCAATGCCCTGGCAGATCAATGTTTTGCGTTAGCTTCC
>NZ_JBJJLR010000137.1:0-340 GCF_046230975.1 Pseudomonas sp. KCJK9058 | reverse complement strand
ACGGACTTGGCTCAAACGGATCCCATTCAAACTCACTACAATTAAAAAAACCTGACATCACGATTGGGCAGCCACTGCCCTGCGGATCATAGCGCAAAACGTAATAATTGGAACCACTCACAAAAGCCTCCCAGTGATCGCATCCACTACAAAGTATTATTCTCCAGTCTTTCTCTCGCGAAACTCTGGATTTTACCTATACCTAATACCAATTGCGTATCAAAAACCTTACCAGCCCTAAAGGCGTCATTCAAAGCAGAAATCTTAGACTCAATGACCTTAGTATATTTAGCATGACTTGACCAATGCCCTGGCAGATCAATGTTTTGCGTTAGCTTCT
>NZ_JBJJLR010000136.1:0-362 GCF_046230975.1 Pseudomonas sp. KCJK9058 | reverse complement strand
GTGGCGGCGACAACGTTGACCGGCCAGGGACATTGGCCAGCAGGCCCGGCCCTTTCGCGGGTGAACCCGCTCCTACGACGGTCTGCGCCTCGGTGTAGGAGCGGGTTTACCCGCGAATACGGTGGCGGCGACAACGTTGACCGGCCAGGGACATTGGCCCGCAGGCCCGGCCCTTTCACGGGTGAACCCGTTCCTACGACGGTCTGCGCCTCGGTGTAGGAGCGGGTTTACCCGCGAATACGGTGGCGACGGCAACGGTGAGCGACCAGGGACACTGGCCAGCAGGCCCGGCCCTTTCACGGGTGAACCCGTTTCACGACGGTCTGCGCCTCGGTGTAGGAGCGGGTTTACCCGCGAATACG
>NZ_JBJJLR010000135.1:0-365 GCF_046230975.1 Pseudomonas sp. KCJK9058 | reverse complement strand
GGCCACGCGTGGTCGAACACTGGACCAGCGACGGCGAGCACTACCACTTCCGCTACGACCTCGATAGCCGCACCAGCTGGGCCACCGACGTGCTCGGCCGCGAGCTGCAAGTGCAGTACAACGCCGACCACCGCGTGGTCGCCAGCCGCGACTACGGTGGCGAAGGTTACGGCATCGAGCTGGACGAGCACGGCAACATGGTCGGCCTGGGCCTGCCAGACGGCAACCGGCTCGCCTTCAAGTACGATGAATACGCCCGCCTGCTGGAAGAAACCGATCCACTGGGGCGCAAGATCCAGTACGAGTACCACCACCTGACCACGCTGGTGACCAAAGTCAGCTACCCGGATGGCAGCACCTGGCAG
>NZ_JBJJLR010000134.1:0-368 GCF_046230975.1 Pseudomonas sp. KCJK9058 | reverse complement strand
AGCGAGGGAACCCCGGAGCGTAGCGCAGGGGCCGGATGATAGGAGCCAGCGTTTTTTGGTTACTTTTTGTCGCGTTTGACAAAAAGTGACCCGCCGTAAGGGCGGAAAGGTGACTGTGCGCCACCTGCGTGAATGAATACCTACTCGATGTGAATGCCCACATCCAAGAAGCAAGAAGCAAGAAGCAAGAAGCAAGAAGCAAGAAGCAAGAAGCGAACTCGTCTGTTTTGACTCAGCGAACAAGTCCATTTGCGATGGCGACGTTGACTCACCTTTTCGCCCTTACGGCGAGTCACTTTTTGTCAAACGCGACAAAAAGTAACCAAAAAACGCTGCGCTCCCATCATCCGGCCCCTGCGCTGCGCTCC
>NZ_JBJJLR010000133.1:0-388 GCF_046230975.1 Pseudomonas sp. KCJK9058 | reverse complement strand
AGGGTCACGACCAGGTCGTGGGCCAGCGGCTGGTTGACGTGAACAGTGAAGGTCGGTTTGACGTTCTCGGCCACCGAGGTCTGGTCGGCTGTGATGGTGACCTTGACCAGATCGCCTTCGTTGCTACCGCCCGGGTTGCCTGGAGTGCCAGGCTCGTCGGTGACGGTAGTGCTGACCGGCGTCTTGTCCAGCGTCAGTTGCTCGAACTTGCCGACATCCGCACCTTCAACGGTAGCGATCGACTTCACGACAGGGTCGTTAGCGCCGACGTAGACGTTGTCCGGGGCAGTCACGGTAGCAGTACCCACGGTACCGTTGGCCGGCACGGTGATGACGGTTTTGCCGTCGCTCAGCGTGAAGGTCAATGCACTGTGGTTGTTGATCGGCA
>NZ_JBJJLR010000132.1:0-429 GCF_046230975.1 Pseudomonas sp. KCJK9058 | reverse complement strand
CGAGATCTACTTGTTCTCCGAACGGGCCAATCAACAGGCCGATGCCCATGATGAACGCATGAAGCCCCACCTGGCGCAGTTCGAGCGCGAGGTCCGCAGCAAAGTCCAGGCCCGCCAGGATACCGGCGAGTTCCGCAAGCGGTTCGACCAGAAATACGGCCACCTGGTCGACCGCCAGGCCATGCACGATCAGCTCGACGGTTTCGAGCAGGCCATGCAACACGCCCAGCAAGCCGCCGAGGACCGCGCCAAGGACCATACCCGCTGGGTGGTCAGCGAACGCTTGTTGCAGGCGCTGGACCGCTACGACAACGCCGACCTCATCAACGGCCTGGCCTTTGCCGAACAGACCGGCCAGTGCGTGATCGGCATGGAGTTGAGTGAAGGGGGCACGAAGGTGCTGGACCACTGGTGGCGCAGCGACGTGGC
>NZ_JBJJLR010000131.1:0-439 GCF_046230975.1 Pseudomonas sp. KCJK9058 | reverse complement strand
TGGGGCTAAATATAACAAAAAAATATGTTTTAAAGCTGTCCGGGCTTGAAATGGAGTTGTCGGATCTGGAGTTTGATTACTACAGCATCGGTGATACTTATGTTTCGAAAAAATTTTTAGAGGTTTGCGATAAGGTTGGGGGGAAGTATAAGGCTATTCCTTTGGAGATAACCTATAAGGAGCAGTCTAGGAAAGGGGAGTTTTTCATTTTTCTTCCTGGTGAAAGTTTAGCGGCTCTGGATAAGATTGAGTCGGTATTCGAAACATCCAAGGACCTGGAGACCGGTCTCGAAATTGAAAGTCATATTTATACGGGGGCGGTGAATATTGATGCTATAAGTAGGTTTGTGGTTTCCCCAGAGCTGCAGTCGGATATTTTTAGATGTCAAGAAACCTTAGAGCTGTTTTGTAGTGAGAGGTTCAAGTCGGCGGCAACTGG
>NZ_JBJJLR010000130.1:0-464 GCF_046230975.1 Pseudomonas sp. KCJK9058 | reverse complement strand
CTTACTGCCCTTCCTCCCAACTTAAAGTGCTTTACAATCCGAAGACCTTCTTCACACACGCGGCATGGCTGGATCAGGCTTTCGCCCATTGTCCAATATTCCCCACTGCTGCCTCCCGTAGGAGTCTGGACCGTGTCTCAGTTCCAGTGTGACTGATCATCCTCTCAGACCAGTTACGGATCGTCGCCTTGGTGAGCCATTACCCCACCAACTAGCTAATCCGACCTAGGCTCATCTGATAGCGCAAGGCCCGAAGGTCCCCTGCTTTCTCCCGTAGGACGTATGCGGTATTAGCGTTCCTTTCGAAACGTTGTCCCCCACTACCAGGCAGATTCCTAGGCATTACTCACCCGTCCGCCGCTGAATCAAGGAGCAAGCTCCCGTCATCCGCTCGACTTGCATGTGTTAGGCCTGCCGCCAGCGTTCAATCTGAGCCATGATCAAACTCTTCAGTTCAATACTGC
>NZ_JBJJLR010000129.1:0-481 GCF_046230975.1 Pseudomonas sp. KCJK9058 | reverse complement strand
CCTGGCCGAGCATGTGGCCATCGAAGCTGCCGTCGAAAAACTGCAGAACGCGCGTAACCCGATCCTGGTGATCGGTGCCGGTGCCAACCGCAAGATGACCGCCAAGGTCCTCAAGCAGCTGATCGACAAGACCGGCATCCCGTTCATCACCACCCAGATGGGTAAAGGCGTGGTCGATGAGCGCCACCCGCGCTTCCTTGGCAACGCTGCGCTGTCGTCGGGCGACTTCGTTCACCGCGCCGTCGAAGCCGCCGACCTGATCATCAACATCGGCCACGATGTGATCGAGAAGCCGCCGTTCTTCATGGTCCGTGGCGGCACCGAAGTCATCCACATCAACTTCCGCTCTGCCGAAGTCGATGCCGTGTACTTCCCGCAAGTAGAAGTGATTGGCGACATCGCCAACGCCGTATGGCAGATCAGTGAAGCGCTGAACGACACTTCGCACTGGGACTTCACCCGCCTGATGGCCATCCGTGAG
>NZ_JBJJLR010000128.1:0-481 GCF_046230975.1 Pseudomonas sp. KCJK9058 | reverse complement strand
GCTGGCCGAGCACGTGGCCATTGAAGCTGCCGTCGAGAAACTGCAGAACGCGCGTAACCCGATCCTGGTGATCGGTGCCGGTGCCAACCGCAAGATGACCGCCAAGGTCCTCAAGCAACTGATCGACAAGACCGGCATCCCGTTCATCACCACCCAAATGGGTAAAGGCGTGGTCGACGAGCGCCACCCGCGCTTCCTCGGCAACGCTGCGCTGTCGTCGGGCGACTTCGTTCACCGCGCCGTCGAAGCCGCCGACCTGATCGTCAACATTGGCCACGATGTGATCGAGAAGCCGCCGTTCTTCATGGTCCGTGGCGGCACCGAAGTCATCCACATCAACTTCCGCTCTGCCGAAGTCGATGCTGTGTACTTCCCGCAAGTAGAAGTGATCGGCGACATCGCCAACGCCGTGTGGCAGATCAGTGAAGCACTGAACGACACGTCGCACTGGGACTTCACCCGCCTGATGGCCATCCGTGAA
>NZ_JBJJLR010000127.1:0-502 GCF_046230975.1 Pseudomonas sp. KCJK9058 | reverse complement strand
CGGCGTTCTTCCAGGTACACCAGGCCGAGGGCAGCCATGCCGACGTATCCTTATCCAGATGACTGGGCAGAACCTCACCGAATGCATCGGCGGTGCCGGCCAATCACCGAATTCGCTTCTCGCTTTTGATCTTGCTTCTAAGCGCGCGGTAGTCCAGGCGACGCAGATTGCGACTTCAGGAGGCCGAGTGGAGGCATTGCGGAGGGAGATGACGGGCATGGATGCCCGTCAAGCGCTGGGCCCCAGGATGGGGCCTGCAGCGCGTGCTCCCGGGAGCAAGGCCGGAGCGAGGGGACCCCGGAGCGCAGCGTAGGGGCCGGATGATGGGAGCCGACGGTTTTTGGTCCCTTTTTGCCACGACAAAAAGGGACCCGCCGTAAGGGCGGAAAGGTGAGTCGGCGTCGCCATCGCAAACGGACTGTACGCCCGATCAGAACCAGCGCTTAAGCTTTGAGCTTTTGAGCTTTTGAGCTTTTGAGCTTTTGAGCTTTTGAGCTTTTGG
>NZ_JBJJLR010000126.1:0-524 GCF_046230975.1 Pseudomonas sp. KCJK9058 | reverse complement strand
ATGCTCGACAACTACCGCCTGCTCGACGAGGAATACCGCAGCAGCCTGCCCACGATCGATATCGCCCGCTTCATCCAGCCTTCCGACGCCCCGCCACAGCCCCACGTCCTCAAGCATGACCAACTGAACTGGGTAGCCGACTTCAAGGCCCAAAACGATACAGACCTGCAGGCGCTACTGGACCTGCAGCCGTTCAACAACGACCAGATCGTCTCGCCGCACGCATCACGCCAAGCGCTGGCACCGCTGGTGAACCACAGCAAACCCCGTGGCGCCGCCATCGTCATCGAAGACGCCATCGGCATCACCCAGGAGCTCAACGCCTGGCGCAACGCCGCTGTCGAGGATGTGAAGACCCAGTGGCTGGCGCGCACCGTGGAACCCGGGGTCGACAACGAACGCAAGCTGCTGGTCGCGCAGTCGTTCCTGGAAATCGAAAAACTCTACCCGCAGATGGTGGCCGAGCAGATCGTCAAGCGCGAAGTCATGGCCGAAAAAGTCCGCAACCAGCCCCACCTGCATCC
>NZ_JBJJLR010000125.1:0-527 GCF_046230975.1 Pseudomonas sp. KCJK9058 | reverse complement strand
AGAGATCTACTTGTTCTCCGAACGGGCCAGGCAACAGGCCGATGCACATGATGAACGCATGAAGCCCCACCTGGCACAGTTCGAGCGCGAGGTCCGCAGCAAAGTCCAGGCCCGCCAGGATGCCGGCGAGTTCCGCAAGCGGTTCGACCAGAAATACGGCCACCTGGTCGACCGCCAGGGCATGCACGATCAGCTCGACGGTTTCGAGCAGGCCATGCAACACGCCCAGCAAGCCGCCGAGGACCGCGCCAAGGACCATACCCGCTGGGTGGTCAGCGAACGCTTGTTGCAGGCACTGGACCGCTACGACAACGCCGACCTCATCAACGGCCTGGCCTTTGCCGAACAGACCGGCCAGTGCGTGATCGGCATGGAGTTGAGTGAAGGGGGCACGAAGGTGCTGGACCACTGGTGGCGCAGTGACGTGGCAGACCGGGGCAACCTGGCAATACGCGGCATCACCTACAACCAGGAGGACCTGCGGGAAGAACTGGCGGCGCTGCTGGAAGCCGCCAAGGCCGAACCGC
>NZ_JBJJLR010000124.1:0-530 GCF_046230975.1 Pseudomonas sp. KCJK9058 | reverse complement strand
ATCTCACACGACTGGATGAGATTGGCTATGGCGAAAATGCCGAGCGGCCCGAGCGCCATACGCTGTTCGAGCGTGATGCCATTGGCCGTTTGGTCGCCAAGATCAACCGTGATGCGAGCCAGACATTCGCATACGACGACGGTGACCGGTTGCTGAGCATCGAGCGGCAACCGAGCGGGATCGGCAAGCAGCTTGGGATCACGGAAGAAAAGCTGGAATACACCTACGATCTGCTCGGCCGGCTGACCCAAGAAATCACCCCCGATGGGACGCTAGCCTACGAGTACGACCCGCTCAGCAACCTGACCACGCTGACCCTGCCGGATGGGCGCAAGGTCAATCACCTGTATTACGGCAGTGGCCACCTGCACCAGCTGAACCTGGATGGTCAGGTGATCAGCGACATGGAGCGCGATGACCTGCACCGCGAGGTGTACCGGACCCAGGGCAAGCTCACCAGTTGCTTCGGTTATGACGCCATGGGGCGCAAGGCCTGGCAGTTTGCCTCGACCTTGCCGGCCGACAAGCTC
>NZ_JBJJLR010000123.1:0-539 GCF_046230975.1 Pseudomonas sp. KCJK9058 | reverse complement strand
GGGCGGCGGTGCAGGCTGCGCGGGATCGGCAGCGCGTCGGTCTGCTCGGCGGCGATGTCTTCCGGCAGCTCCAGGTGCACCGCACCCGGCTTTTCTTCTTCGGCCAGGCGGAAGGCTTCGCGCATGCGGGCCGGGATGTTGTCGGCCGAGGCGAACTGGTGGGTGTACTTGGTGATGGGGTCCATCATGCCGCACACGTCAATGATCTGGAAGCGACCCTGCTTGGACTTCTTGATCGGCTTCTGCCCGGTGATCATCATCATCGGCATGCCGCCCAGGTAGGCGTAGGCGCTGGCGGTCACCAGGTTGGTGGCACCAGGGCCGAGGGTCGACAGGCTGACGCCGGTCTTGCCGGTCAGACGACCGTAGGTGGCAGCCATGAAACCTGCAGACTGCTCGTGACGGGTCAGTACCAGCTTGATCTTCGACTTGCGCAGGGATTCGAGCAGGTCGAGGTTTTCCTCACCGGGAATGCCGAATACATACTCGACACCTTCGTTTTCCAGGCATTGCACAACGACATCGGCGGCCTTGGCCAT
>NZ_JBJJLR010000122.1:0-595 GCF_046230975.1 Pseudomonas sp. KCJK9058 | reverse complement strand
AACCTCTTTGGTAGGAAGTAAGTGTGATTACCCATCCTATTCCCCTATGGGCGACAAAGACGTGAAAGAGCATTTCAATATTTAGACCGAAATCCAAGTTTAATCTTTAACAGCAAGTGTGTTCTTCTGGTCCTGCTGCCTTTAAGTGGGGCCAGCAAAACATTTAATTAAGTCTGTTGAGAGCGCCCGTTCTACGCTCTGTGCCAAAAGAGATTATTCAGGATTTTCCTAATGGTATTTCGAATGAATGATACTAAGCAACCGGAGTCATCCCGGTTGTTCGCTTGAATTGAACAGCGATAAGATCTCCAACCGCCTCGGCGTTAACGTTGCTGCTGGTAGACTACGCTTACAATTCGATCCATCGCCGTCACCAGTACGCCCCGACGGATGATCGAAAGTCCAACTACTTGTAATACGGCAGCGGACACCTGCACCAGCGAACCTGGACGGCCAGGTGATCAGCGACATGGCGCGCGATGACCTGCATCGTGAGGTGTACCGCACCCAGGGCAAGCTCACCAGTTGCTTCGGTTATGACGCCATGGGGCGCAAGGCCTGGCAGTTTGCCTCGACCTTGCCGGCCGACAAGCTT
>NZ_JBJJLR010000121.1:0-613 GCF_046230975.1 Pseudomonas sp. KCJK9058 | reverse complement strand
TACTACCCGGCAAAAATATACCATTGGATGCACCATCATCATTAAAGCCCATTGACCGAAGCCTGTTAAACATTTTTTCGTAACGAGGCTTTTTCATTATTTCTTCGGGGATTAAATGATGATTAGCCACTCCATCCCCCTTTCTGGCCCCATGTTATTACCCAGTTTCGTAGAGCACCACCCCAGCGGATCGATTTCTTGGATAGGGTTTTCAGCGTACGAATATATATTCAAGCCACCTGCCAAGCCTATGGGGTCCTGAGTCAAAAATCGGCCAACCTTAGGATCATAGAATCTGAAAGTGTTGTAATGCAGTCCGGTTTCGACATCAAAGTATTGGCCTTGGAAGCGTAGATTCTGCTCAACCTTATTAACAGGCAGTTGCTCTACAGCCCCCCAACAACGGTACGTCGCCTGCCAAATGATCTGCCCGTCACTGTCCGTCAGCTCCAACGGCGTGCCAATCTGGTCCGTATGGAAGTAATAGACCTTCTGCCCTTCCCCTTCAACCTGATCAACCCGCGCCAACGGCGCATAGCTACCCGGCTCGTACAGGTACAGAATGTTCTGCCCAGGCGTTTCCTCCCGCAGCATCCTCAGCCCCTGCCAGAGG
>NZ_JBJJLR010000120.1:0-665 GCF_046230975.1 Pseudomonas sp. KCJK9058 | reverse complement strand
GCCTACAACTGGCAGGTGATCCGCAACGTCGACGGCCACGATGCCGAAGAAATCAAGATGGCCATCGAGACCGCCCGCAAGAGCGATCGCCCGACCCTGATCTGCTGCAAGACCACCATCGGTTTCGGTTCGCCGAACAAGCAGGGCAAGGAAGACTGCCACGGTGCCCCGCTGGGCAACGACGAAATCGCCCTGACCCGCCAGGCCCTGAACTGGAACCACGGCCCGTTCGAAATCCCGGCCGACATCTACGCCGAGTGGGATGCCAAGGCCGCCGGTGCCAAGGTTGAAGCCGAGTGGAACCAGCGCTTCGAGGCCTACGCCAAGGCCTACCCGGAGCTGGCTGCCGAGTTCAAGCGCCGTGCCAGCGGCGAGCTGCCGGCCGACTTCAGCGAAAAGGCCCAGGCCTACATCAACGAAGTGGCTGCCAAAGGCGAAACCATCGCCAGCCGCAAGGCCAGCCAGAACGCCCTGAACGCCTTCGGCCCGCTGCTGCCCGAGTTCCTCGGCGGTTCGGCTGACCTGGCCGGCTCCAACCTGACCCTGTGGAAAGGTTGCAAGGGCGTCGAAGCCAATGACGCCAGCGGCAACTACGTGTTCTACGGCGTGCGCGAGTTCGGCATGACCGCCATCATGAACGGCGTTGCCCTGCACGGTGGCCTGGT
>NZ_JBJJLR010000119.1:0-690 GCF_046230975.1 Pseudomonas sp. KCJK9058 | reverse complement strand
TTGAATCAACCGCTGGGACATTAAGAACCTTGTCAACAATCTCCACCACATGGCCAAGGCCATGATTCCTAACCACAAGTTGATTCTCTAGCAGAGTTTTTATTCAGCGCCGACTCACCTGCGCGCAATCCCTTTCTCTCATCAACCATGACTCCGTGAGTTAGCCTTTTGGTAGTCCGCTTTGGTTCAACCTTTTTACGTAATCGTGAATAACATCTAGTTTTTCTCTATGGTCGAAGTATCATTACGCGGAAGAGCTTCGATATACCGTTCACACCCGGTGATTCTCCTCACATTTCGGCAGGCAATCAATATTGCATAAATCATGAACAGTTACCTCGCCCACTTGCTTGACAGCATTCTTAGATAGCTGCCGCGGGAACAACATGATTTTTTTGAAAGCCATATATCCCAAGCATCGTATTATAAGCCCCCTTAGACACGCCGTCTAAAGATTGACGAGCGAAGACTTCGCTTACACTCGCTGTGCTAAAAAGCAACGCTGGCACTGCCGCCTGTTAGGCAGCACCAACGCGCTGACATATTTTCAAAGGTCTGGCGTGACACGCTACAATCAAAGATATCTAGCCCCTCGCAAAAGACTCTTAGAGCCTTCAAATATCGTTCAATTCAGCCCATGCATCATACGAATAATTATCATCAACTTTTTCAAACGAAACACCCTTCAAA
>NZ_JBJJLR010000118.1:0-760 GCF_046230975.1 Pseudomonas sp. KCJK9058 | reverse complement strand
TGTCTACAACAACGGTTCGACCGTCAGCGTCACCATCGAGAACGCCACGGGCGGCAACTTCGAGCAGCTGACCCCGAACCCGACCCCCGCCTCGACGGTCATCAATGACAGCATCGATACCGTCACCGTAAGCATTGTCAGCAATGGAAATGTGACCGAAGACCAGCAACCTTCCTTTACTGTGAAAGTTAGCCAGGCGCTGGACCGTCCGTTGACCGTAACCCTGTCGAACGGCGACACCGTGACGATCGAAGCCGGTAAGACCGAAGTCGAGTACAAGACCTCGGTTCAGGGCGATGACGTCTATCTTGATGCAGGCTCCATCACGCTCAGTGTTACCGACGCTACAGTTCCGGGTGCCACCTTCGAGAAGCTGGCCTTGGGTGGCCCGGCTACCGTTGAGATCTCGGACACTATCAGTGAAGTAGTGGCCAAGCTGACCGCCACCCCGTCGGTCACCGAAGGCGGCGAGATCACCTACACCATCACGCTGACCAACAAAGACGGTCTGCCGATCAACAACCACTCGGAGCTGTACTTCAAGCTGACCGACGGCACCACTGTCGTCGTGGCAGCCAACAGCACCACCGGTTCGGCGACTGTAGCCGCACCAGACAACGTCTATGTCGGCACTAACGCGCCGGTGGTCAATGCCATCGACGCGGTCAGCGGTGCAGATGCGTGGAAGTTCGAAAACCTGAACCTGGACAAGACCCCGGTCAGCACCCAGGTCACCGACGAGCCAGGTACCCCAGGCAGC
>NZ_JBJJLR010000117.1:0-890 GCF_046230975.1 Pseudomonas sp. KCJK9058 | reverse complement strand
CTGCGCAACTGGCCGTTGGCTTCGTATTCGTACTTGATCTCGCCGCGTAGCTTGTCGAGGGTACGCACCAGTTCACCGGCTGGGTCGTACTGGTAACGGCGGTGGATCGGGTTGTAGGCGTGCTCGACCAGCAACGAGGTATTGATGCCGGTGTTATGCACTTGCGAGAGCTTGTCGGCCGGCAAGGTCGAGGCAAACTGCCAGGCCTTGCGCCCCATGGCGTCATAACCGAAGCAGCTGGTGAGCTTGCCCTGCGTGCGGTACACCTCGCGGTGCAGGTCATCGCGCTCCATGTCACTGATGACCTGGCCATCCAGGTTCAGCTGGTGCAGGTGGCCGCTGCCGTAGTACAGGTGATTGACCTTACGCCCATCCGGCAGGGTCAGCGTGGTCAGGTTGCTGAGTGGGTCGTACTCGTAGCCGAGCGTGCCGTCAGGGGTGATTTCTTTGGTCAGACGGCCGAGCAGATCGTAGGTGTATTCCAGCTTCTCTTCTGTGATCCCAAGCTGCTTGCCGATCCCGGTCGGTTGCCGCTTGATGCTCAGCAACCGGTCACCGTCGTCGTATGCGAATGTCTGGCTCGCATCACGGTTGATCTTGGCAACCAAACGCCCAATGGCATCACGCTCGAACAGCGTATGGCGCTCGGGCCGCTCGGCATTTTCGCCATAGCCAATCTCATCCAGTCGTGTGAGATGGCCACCGACGTTGTAGCTGAAACGCCGGGTCAGGTTATCCACCCGCACTTCTTCGCTCAGCCGGTCCGAAGCGTCGTAGGCAAAGCTGTACGTGGCGTTGTTCTCGTTGACCAGCGCGGTCAGGCGAATGGCCTTGTCGTACTCATAGCGAACCCGCTGGCCCTTGGCATCCTGGCGGCTGCTCGGCAGGCC
>NZ_JBJJLR010000116.1:0-892 GCF_046230975.1 Pseudomonas sp. KCJK9058 | reverse complement strand
CGAGGCCAATGCCGAGAAAGCGCTGGGGTTGTTGGCGGCGCGCTATCGAATCACCGAGCAGGCCATTACGGAAAATCCTTTTAGCCAGGAGGTGCAGCGGTATTTGAAGAGCGGCATGGCGCAGGTTGAAGAGATGAAAGCGTTGCGCATATCAGGAAGCCGCACGGTGTCCATCGAGCTGACCACCACTGCACGGGTGAAACCCAACTTCCTCGGGTTGCTCACTTCCGGCGGTGGGGGTGGTTTAAACGCGGGGATGCTGTGGTTCAACATCTTATCGCTCAAGACGGCCTACAACAGCCTGCAGAAGAGCGATGCACCGGAATACACCATGGGGTTCGCTTCATCTGTTTTCGGGTTGATTGGTGCAGCGGCGGCAACGTTGGTCAGCGTGCGGGCAACGCATAAGGCCGTCATGCTGAGATTAAGTGCCACAGCGCCGGGCATGGCCTTTGGCAATGGGGTTATCAAGTTCTTGGGTAGCAATCTGTTTGCCCGATTAGCCGGATACCCGGCAATAGCATTTAGCTTGCTTTCTGATATCTCCAAAGCAAGGCGCCAGAGAGCGAACGGAAATCAAGCGGCTGCCGATTACACGTTGACTGGTGGTTTCACCATGGCTGTCGGTTCCGCTGTCGTCCTTGAAGCAGGACTTGCAATTGCAGGCGTGACATCGGTTGTGCCCTTTGCCGGATGGGCCGCCGCTGCCCTTGTCCTAGTAGGCGTAGCCATCATCGCAGGAGGCCTCTACCTACACGCCAAGGCACATGAACGCCTTCACAGCCCAATAGAACTGTGGGCAGCACGTAGCATATTCGGTAATCGCATCAATGATGGAGAGTCGCACGCCGACATCAACTTGGACTTTGACAAGAAACTGCCTGCTTTCACT
>NZ_JBJJLR010000115.1:0-892 GCF_046230975.1 Pseudomonas sp. KCJK9058 | reverse complement strand
TGAGGCCAATGCCGAGAAAGCGCTGGGGTTATTGGCGGCGCGCTATCGCATCACCGAGCAGGCCGTTACGGAAAATCCCTTTAGCCAGGAGGTGCAGCGGTATTTGAAGAGCGGCATGGCGCAGGTTGAAGAGATGAAAGCGTTGCGCATTTCGGGTAGCCGCACGGTGTCCATCGAGCTGACCACCACTGCGCGCGTGAAACCCAACTTCCTTGGGTTGCTCACCTCCGGCGGTGGTGGCGGCTTAAACGCGGGGATGCTGTGGTTCAACATCTTATCGCTCAAGACGGCCTACAACAGCCTGCAGAAGAGCGATGCACCGGAATACACCCTGGGGTTCGCTTCATCTGTTTTCGGGTTGATTGGTGCAGCGGCGGCAACGTTGGTCAGCGTACGGGCAACGCAAAAGGCCGTCATGCTGAGATTAAGTGCCACAGCGCCGGGCATGGCCTTCGGCAATGGGGTTATCAAGTTTTTGAGTAGCAATCTGTTTGCGCGTTTAGCCGGATACCCGGCGATTGCATTTGCTCTGATCTCAGATTGGTCAAAGGGATTGCGCCAATTCGATAACGGTAACTCTACGGCTGGCAGATACACAATTGCTGGTGGATTAACCATGGCCATTGGCTCTGCTGTCACTCTTGAAGCAGGACTTGCCATTGCGGGCGCTACAACGCTAGTACCCTTTGCCGGATGGGCCGCCGCTGCCCTTGTCCTCGTAGGCGTAGCAATCATCGCGGGAGGCCTCTACCTACACGCCAAGGCACATGAACGCCTTCACAGCCCAATAGAACTGTGGGCAGCACGTAGCATATTCGGCAATCGCATCAATGATGGAGAGTCGCACGCCGACATCAACTTGGACTTTGACAAGAAACTGCCTGCTTTCACC
>NZ_JBJJLR010000114.1:0-904 GCF_046230975.1 Pseudomonas sp. KCJK9058 | reverse complement strand
GTCAGGTGTCGCCCGCCTACACGCCGGGACTGCTCAATCAAGGTGATACGGTTGAAACCACAGCGCAATAACTCGCGGGCAGCAGTCAGCCCGGTAACTCCGGCACCGACGATGCAAATGCGGTGATCGGGTTGTGTGGCACGTGCGACGCCTCCCTCTTGTTCGATAAGACGGCGGTAGTCGAAGCAGAGATCCGGGGGATTAGGGAAACGCGCTGCCCACGGCTGCGTGGGCAGTAATGGGTCGATGGCCAGATCGGCAGGATGGTTGTGTGTTGAACCAATAGTCATGTTCTCGGGTTCTCCATGAGTAGAGAACCTGAGAATGATCAATTGCAACAGGCGTGAAGTGGTTGCTAACTACCACCCGCCGGCACCTACAGGATCTGAGATACCTGTGGGTGCCGGCTTACAGCGATAAGGTCGTCAGGGTTTACACCGCCAGCGCGCGCTCACGCAGCTCGCTGTTGAGGATGCGGTCGTTCTCGCTGTAATCGACCGGGCAGTCGATCACGTGCACACCTGGGGTCTTGATGCAGTGCTCCAGCAGCGGCAGCAGGCCTTCGGCGCTTTCCACGCGGTGGCCGTTGGCGCCGTAGGCTTCGGCATACTTGACGAAGTCCGGGTTGCCGTAGTCCAGGCCGAAATCGGTGAAGCCCATGTTGGCCTGCTTCCAGCGGATCATGCCGTAGCCGTCGTCACGCAGGATCACCACGGTGATGTGCATGCCCAGACGTACTGCAGTCTCCAGTTCCTGGCTGTTCATCATGAAGCCGCCGTCGCCGCACACCGAGATTACCGGGCGGTCCGGGTGCACCAGGTGCGCAGCCATTGCCGATGGCAGGCCGGCGCCCATGGTCGCCAGGGCGTTGTCCAGCAGCACGGTGTTTGGCTTGTGCGCTTTG
>NZ_JBJJLR010000113.1:0-1012 GCF_046230975.1 Pseudomonas sp. KCJK9058 | reverse complement strand
GTGAATCAACCGCTGGGACATTAAGAACCTTGTCAAAAATCTCCACTACATGGCCAAGGCTATTTTGGGTCATAATGCGACCAACCCCATATTTTTTGGAGTCTAAAGCAAAGCAAAATATATCCCCGCTTTTTATTTTTTTATAACTTGTTTTGATCTTTTTGTCCCACTCATAAACCTCAAGTGACGTCATCCGCAACCTCCTTTCAATGCAGCAGTTTTCTTGGCGAAATTACTTTCGAAATTAGCTTGGCGAGTTGGAGCTCTCGTAGTATTTGCATGATCATATGAGTTGATCTTGTTTCCGCGATTTTTATGTGAGATCTCTTCGCCTACTATGCCAGTTTTTGTCTCATAGTGTTCAATATAGGCCTGTTCAAAACCTCGTGCTTCCCCATAGGTAATATTTTTGTCAAGAGGCTCCATCCTCGCCCCAGGGCTTAGTCTGTTACTGCCAGCATGCTCTGCTCTACGTCGTGATAGATCATCAGTGATTCCCACATAATAGGGTTTATCACTCCCCTTATCAAACAAGCCATAAACATTATACCCCGGCGCTTGTTCGTGGACCCAGCCAAGAGGGTCGATCCAAGTGACCGGATTAGGTGCGTACCTATAAAGATTATCACTACCATCCAACCCAATTGGATCTTGCGAGATAAATCTCCCTACTCCCGGATCATAATAACGAAAAGTATTGTAATGCAGATTAATCTCTTTATCGAAATATTGCCCTTGCAGCCGCAAATTTTGCTCAGTGATATCCACCACAAGTTCATCGATTTCGGCCGATGAGCGATACGTCGCCTGCCAAACGATCTGCCCGTCACTGTCCGTCAGTTCCAGCGGCGTACCAATCTGGTCAGTATGGAAGTAATAGACCTTCTGTCCTTCCCCTTCAACCTGATCAACCCGCGCCAACGGCGCATAGCTACCCGGCTCGTACAGGTACAGGATGTTCTGCCCAGGCGTTTCCTCCCGCAGCATCCTCAGCCCCTGCCAGAGGAAGCGT
>NZ_JBJJLR010000112.1:0-1061 GCF_046230975.1 Pseudomonas sp. KCJK9058 | reverse complement strand
GTCGAGCGCCCGTCGGTGTCGAGCATCGAGATTGAAGGCAACAAGGCGATCAGCACCGAAGACCTGATGAAGGGCCTGAAACAATCGGGCCTGGCCGAAGGCGAGATCTTCCAGCGTGCCACCCTCGAAGGTGTGCGTAACGAGCTGCAGCGCCAGTACGTGGCCCAAGGCCGCTACTCGGCCGAGGTCGACGCCGAGGTGGTGCCGCAGCCGCGCAACCGTGTGGCGCTGAAGATCAAGATCAACGAAGGCACCGTCGCCGCCATCCAGCACATCAACATCGTGGGCAACAACGTATTCGATGATGAGACCCTGGGGCAGCTGTTCGAGCTGAAGACCACCAACTGGCTGTCGTTCTTCAAGAACGACGACAAGTACGCCCGTGAAAAACTCTCCGGTGACCTGGAGCGCCTGCGTTCCTACTACCTGGACCGCGGCTACATCAACATGGACATCGCCTCCACCCAGGTGTCCATCACGCCGGACAAGAAGCACGTCTACATCACCGTCAACATCAACGAAGGCGAGAAATACACCGTTCGCGACGTGAAGCTGTCCGGTGACCTCAAGGTGCCGGAAGACGAGGTCAAGTCGTTGCTGCTGGTGCAGCCGGGCCAGGTGTTCTCGCGCAAGGTGATGACCACCACGTCCGAGCTGATCACCCGCCGCCTGGGTAACGAAGGCTACACCTTCGCCAACGTCAACGGCGTGCCACAGCCGAACGACCAGGACCACACCGTCGACATCATGTTCGTGGTCGACCCGGGCAAGCGTGCCTACGTCAACCGCATCAACTACCGCGGCAACACCAAGACCGAAGACGAAGTGCTGCGTCGCGAAATGCGCCAGATGGAAGGTGGCTGGGCGTCGACCTACCTGATCGACCAGTCCAAGACCCGCCTGGAGCGCCTGGGCTTCTTCAAGGAAGTCAACGTTGAGACCCCGCAGGTGCCTGGCACCGACGACCAGGTCGACGTCAACTACAGCGTCGAAGAGCAGGCCTCCGGCTCGATCACCGCCAGCGTCGGTTTCGCCCAGAGCGCCGGCCTGATCCTGGGGGG
>NZ_JBJJLR010000110.1:0-1215 GCF_046230975.1 Pseudomonas sp. KCJK9058 | reverse complement strand
ACCACGGTGTTGGCTTCGCGGGCAAGCCCGCTTCCACGCGGCTCACGCTGCGCTCTGGATTTAAGTTGTACTTTCAGGCTGCGGTAGCACTAGATCGAGCCAAGATGTACCCGTTCTGAGCATGGCATTTAACCGCACGATGAACGTTCTCATGCAGGCCACGATGGCGACTTTGGGAAGTTTTCCGCGCTCCCGCAGTGACTGATAACGAGCCTTGAGTGCTGGGTTGTATCTCATCGCCACAAGGCATGCCATGTACAGCGATCGCCTGACCGCAAATCGTCCGCCAGAGATAGAGCGCTTGCCCATGAATTTCCCGCTGTCGTGGTTGAAGGGCGCCACTCCGACCAGGGAGGCAATTTCTCTGGATTCAACCCGACCCAGCTCCGGCAGCAGCGCTACTAGCTTGCCCGCTGTCACCATCCCAATGCCTTTCACTTTAATCAGTTGGGTAACCCGTTCGTCGTTCAGCATCGCGGTTTGCTGTTCGATCTCACGCTCAACCAGTTTGATCTGCGCTTTGAAGTGTTTCAGGTTGGCATTCAGGTAGTTAGCAACTGCAGTCGATTGCACCTGCTTCAGGCGCCGCAGGTCGTCATCTCGCTGTTGAACCAACCGATCACGTTGCTGAAGCAACTCTCGCAGAAGCGCTCGTTCGGGGCTGATTCGCAGGGAGGGTTGATCTGGAATGACTTCGGCATAGTGCGCCAGAACCTCGGCGTCGATGGCGTCAGTCTTGGCCTTGATGCCTAAAGAGTCAGCGAATGACCTGGCTCGCCTGGGATTAACACGTATGACCTTGTAGCCAGCGTCCTGTAGAAAACGCATGACATCTCGCTCGTAGCCACCCGTCGCCTCTAACAGGACGCGCTCGATACTGAGCTTGCGAAGGCTCTCCAGTAGCGCCTCAAAGCCTGTGGGATCATTGCTTAAATGCATTTTGATGCCCTGTGGCCGCACCGCAGCATCAAGGGAGAGACTGGAAACATCGATACCCAAGAAGGAAGCCATCACCAAAACCTCCTAAACTCAACACAGTGAGAGGACTTTGGCTTGGCCCACGCTTGTGATTCGAGATCAGAGCCGCATCCAACTGTTCGGGCTCTCGCCAAAGTGGAACGGTGAATGGCAGCTTGTGCTCCCACACGTGCTCAAGGCACCTACGGCATTCAGCTTGCCATTCACCGCTCTCACTCCAGATTCTAATCCCCCATC
>NZ_JBJJLR010000109.1:0-1270 GCF_046230975.1 Pseudomonas sp. KCJK9058 | reverse complement strand
GATGGATACGCGTTAGCTGCAGGCAGGGTCCGGAGGTAGCGCTGCTGACAGAGGTGTCGCTCATGTGCGTTTCCTTTGGGTTGAATGCGCTGGGGCCTCCTCAAATGCTTCGGGAGGCGGTGGCGCTGCTCGGACGTTGAACAGGCGGCAGATGCCATACCAGCAGAGTGCGACGGAGAGGTTGTAGGGAAACAGCACGGCCCAGAACGGCAATTGCCAGTTCTTTTTGCCCTGCATTTCACCGGGCTCGCCGGTTCGCCAGGGGGCATAGTGGCGCCAGGCTTCTGCCGGGGTCAGGCAGATGGCGTGGAGTGGCTTGTGCCACCAGTTGGGTTCACCGGGCGGGGGGAGTTTGTCCGGGCCGTGATCCATGAAGTGGCGCAGGTATTCCCACACTTCGGCGACATGTTTGACGCCGGGTTCGGTGGGTTCGTTGCTGTCGACCCAGAGGCAGTCTTTTTGATGCAGGCTGCCGTCTTCGCGGCGGGGGGCGAAGGCGAGGGCATAGCTGGTGCTGAATGATGAGCCGCCGTACTCGGTGCGTTTGAAGATGCCACCTCCGGTGTTAGCCCATTCAAACACAAATCCCTTGCTCAAACGTTGGTAGTAGATTTTTTGGGTTGATCGGTTGAGGCAAATGGTTGATAAGCCCTTTATAAAGAAAATTCGATAAGCTAGGAAAGGAGTAAACACGAAGGGGGTTATTACTAATAAAAGCATCAATAAAATGTCTTCGTTGTAAAGTTTCGAGATGGTAGGGGGTAGATAAGGGTAAGTGCCTATCAGCAGTGTGATCGTCATTGCGCAGTATAGTTTTCCCATAAACACGGAATCTGTTATCCATGGGTTTCTCAGGCACAAGGTATTCTCGGATACGTTTGCCAATTGCCCCCCAATTGCTGGGGGGTGTCCGGAGTATGACGTTGAATTGAATATCCAGATAGTTGCCATGATCAGCGCTCCAGGCGAAAAGTTGACAGGATCTCATTGTCTTCGTCCAGGCCTTGATTGGCGCTGTAAGCTAGATGCAGTGAGACATGATTTTGGTTGGCAACCGTGTTCTCGAAATGCAGGATTAGGCCAGCGTCTACGATGTGTCCGGTTGGAGTGATTGGGAATACGTCCATTCCTTGGTCGTCACGGAGGGAACTCAAGCTTCCTGACCATTCACTTACGCCTAGCCTGAATGCAGGCAGCAGCACTGTGAACTCTACGGTTGGTTGGGGGGTGGCTACTTCGTTATGTGTGATAGCTGTCCAGTTTGGCGGCG
>NZ_JBJJLR010000108.1:0-1279 GCF_046230975.1 Pseudomonas sp. KCJK9058 | reverse complement strand
GACCTCTTTGGCAGGAAGTAAGTGTGATTACCCATCCTATTCCCCTATGGGCGACAAAGACGTGAAAGAGCATTTCAATATTTAGACCGAAATCCAAGTTTAATCTTTAACAATATGTGTGTTCTTCTGGTCCTGCTGCCTTTAAGTGGGGCCAGCAAAGCATTTAATTAAGTCTGTTAGTGTGGAGCAACGGGTTGGCCAGCACCTGGTCGTGGTGACCGATGCGCTGAACCAGACTACCACGCTTCTGGGTTTAGATATCGGCAAAATGTTGGGCCGAATTACGAATAGGGTGATGAATTTTATGATATCGAAAAATGACTTGCTTGAAGAGTACGATAGTGTGGAGGTACTTCCTGAGGATATATATTTCTTTCAAGATAAAATGCGAGATTATACTTATAGTTATTGGTTGAGGTCTTCCGGGTTCCAAGATTTGATTGTGGTTTGTCAGGATGAGCTAGTCGATCAGCTAGCGATTGATGTTATAGGCTCCGTCTCGTCAAATTTAAGTTTATTCGCCCCGACGGTATTAGAGCTCAAGGGCGTGATGGCGAACTTTACGCACGTAATGGTGGTTCCACCCACCTACCATGGGTATTTGAAAGGCATAGAAGGTATCGATAGAAGCAGTCTGTTTTTATGCCTGCCAATTTATAGGTGTGAGTTTTCTGGTCGCGAGTCAGTGGAGGATTTTAGGGAGTTGCGTTTGCACTACATTCCGGTCCTGAACTGGCATAGAGAAAAGCATCCTAAACTGCGCGTCTATTTTGATAATCCCAGAACGGGCGGTGGAACTGACGAGGCTGGTGCCTATTTTCAGTGGTCAAACCTGCTTAGAGCGATTGATAATATCAATGGCGTTTCAGACGGATTTATTGAGATTACAAACTGGTCTGACCAAGTCGTAGAGGTTATTTCTCCTAGTGCAGATGTGTATGTTTTGATAAAAGATCGGCGGGACGAGCACGTGCTTTCGCTGGATGATCTGATCGTTACGATTAAGGCTTTCGTGTTTGCCTGATTTATATTTTCTGTATCTGTTGATCTTAAGTCTACAGGGGTGCGAAAAAATTCCGCGTAGCAGCACGCCGAAATTATTAGGCAAGCAGTGCCGAGTGCTGAAGGGCAGACGATTCATCCTGGTTTTAGATATCCTGGTAATTGGTGCGCGCGCATGATTAACTCTGGTCGGTCTGATATAACTTGTGCACTAAAGACTAAGTTGCTAGCTTCAGTCTTTATTTGCTGGAAGGATACACCCCGCCTGCTCGAAGAG
>NZ_JBJJLR010000107.1:0-1301 GCF_046230975.1 Pseudomonas sp. KCJK9058 | reverse complement strand
TGGGCCGACACCTGCCAGGACACGGCCAAGGAAGTGTGGATCGGCTACAGCCCGCACCTGTGGACCAACGCCATCACCGCCCGTATCACCGGTTCGGCAGCCCTGCGCAAACGGCACATGCGCCAGCTGGACATGGCCGAGCTGGTGAGCGGCAATCAGGCGCCGTCCACCCAGCCCCATGTGTTGCCAGTCAGTGCCCTGCAAACCTGGGTCGAAGACTTCAAGCCAACCGAGCGGCGCATGCCGCTGACCTGGAGCAGCGACCCGGTCACCGAAACCTTGCCCATCGGCAACCTCAATGCCATCGCCCGCCACTACCCCTGGACCCAGCCGAAAGTACCAGTGGTGGTGGCGCTCGCCGACGCCGAAGGCATGGCCCTGGACCTGAGCCTGTCGGTCTCGGCCTACCAGCATCAACTGCGTGACCTGATGCCGGCCGAGCAACTGGAGCACACAAGACCCGCCCAACCTCCCGAGCAGGAGCGCGTGCCGGCATGCTACCGGCTGGATGCCGAACAGCTCAGCCCGCAGAGCCGCGACTTTCACCATCGCAACCTGGTCGCCATGCTGCTGAACAAGACGCTGGAAAGCCTGTACCCGGCAGATGCACCTTCACCGGAACTGGCCGAGTTCAGGCTGGGCACGTCACGCCGGGGGCCTGCCCTGTCGCCGGCCGAGTCCCATTTCCAGGCCCTCACCCATGAAGATTACTCCCCCAATGGCGCACGCCTGGCACAGCGCCTCGATGTCGACAAATACCGGCGCTTCCTCGCCGAACGCGACGCGCTGGAACGGCGGATTGCCGCCCTGCGCAACCTGGCCTTGCAAGCCAGCAACGATCATGACGCCTGGCTGGCGACGGCCGAACCCCAACACATTGATAACCCCTACAGCCTGGCTGCGGCACTGGCCTGTTACGACCGCGACGAACGCACCTCCGCCCGCGGTCTGGAAATCTCACTGGCCTTGCTGATCCACCCGATGGGCCAGCCGACACCTGGCACCGAAGATCATGACCGACGCTTCAAACGCCTGGAGCAATGGCTGGACCAGCACGACAGCCCGCTTTACACCGCCTTGGCGCCGTTCAACCCGTTCAAGGACAAAGCCGATTCGATCGGCGCCATGTTCGGCGCCAGCGACAACGTGATCGAAGGACTGGCCGGTCGCTTCCCGGCCATGGCGGACATCACCGACCTCACCGCCCAGTCGGTCAATGCCGTGGTGCTCAAGCGCCTGCGTGGCCAAACCCGTTGGGATGCCAGCCATGGCCTGCGCCAGCAAGTGTTGCTGGCAGCGCG
>NZ_JBJJLR010000106.1:0-1314 GCF_046230975.1 Pseudomonas sp. KCJK9058 | reverse complement strand
TACGACTGCGGCGGGCTTTGAAATTGGAGCGAGCTATGTGGACCAGATAGCAACCCGATACGGCGCTAACAGCGTGACCGGGAAAGGGGCGGCCGTAACATTGGGGAGGTTGAAGCTCTGGGGGGCGGGATTGGCTGTAATCGGGGGTTCACTGCTGGCGTGGTGGGATTTCACTGATTCGGTTGAGCATTTCAAAAGCAGCCAGAGTGGCGCTACAAAGCAGGTTCAAAAAAACTCCATACTCTTGTCAGCTACTTATTTTGTAAGAGGGGTCGCTACAGTGACTCTCTCATTTGCTGAGTTAGGAACGGCCGTTGCGACTGCGAAACCTTTTTTCGACTACCTTTCTCAAAATGCCAAGACCAAGCTCGTCAGGATGCTATCCACCTCCTTGGGAGCACTTGCAAAGAAGCTCGGCACGCAGGCTGCTCGGTTATTACTTGCGCGCCTCGTTCTTGGGGCGTTCTGGATTGGCCTGATCTTCACATTGATTATTTACATACTTGAAGACGATGCTTTGGAAAAGTGGTGCAAACGCAGCAGCTTCCGCCTTGCAAAAAACTCAAAACCGTTTGAAGAACAAGAAGAGCTGAAGACCCTGCACTCCGCATTCAGCGAGGTATTGTGATGTATCTGATCGAATGGGGTTTTTGGCAAATGGCTACTGAATCCGAAGCCGCGCGAAAAGCATATGAAGCAGAACTGACACCGAACGAAAAGCGTCAAGATTTATATGAGGGTGACCTGACTGAAGAAATGCACTTCCAATCCGTTAGTAAACAACCCTATGCAAGAGGACCTGTTTTCGCGTTCAGCGACACTATTTTAGAAATGCGCTGCGGAGGTTCAGAAGAGAAGCGTGGACTTATTACGCTCGCAACGCTCGGCGCTGTCGCCCCGGCCATTGCTGTGGGACTAATGATCACCACTGGATTTTTATGGATGGACATCACCGATCCGGATGGGCGTTCCGTAATCACTATTCTTTCAACACTTATAATGCTCTCAGTCAGCTCCACCTTAGTGTATCTTTATTCAAAGTATGGAATCCACTTAACCCGACTAGAAATGCTGACTAGCCGTCACTTGCTTATTCGCTTCAATCGAGCAACCCAACAAGTTCACCTACATCGACCGAAATACTGCGGTGGAATCGTAACTTTTCCATGGAATGCAACCGGAAGCACTGGCCTATATCCAGAAGATGACTCACTCAGCATGGGCACGCGACTAGGCCTGGTCTGGCACCCCAGCCGCACCGGCTTGCCCCACATGGAAATGGCCCTGCTGGGCAAACAAGGCCAAGGCGGCAGC
>NZ_JBJJLR010000105.1:0-1362 GCF_046230975.1 Pseudomonas sp. KCJK9058 | reverse complement strand
CGCACACCAGCGCGCTGGGGGGCTTCCTGATCGGGGCCGCCCTGGGGATTGCGCTGGTGGCCACGGTGGCCATCGCCACGTTCACCTGCGGGTTCGGCGTGGCCTTGCTGGCCGGCCTCGCAGCCGGCATCGGGGGCAGCTTGCTGACCGCCGCCGGAGAGGCGATAGGCAGTATGTTCTCGTCCCCCTCAGGGACGATAACCACTGCCTCACCCAACGTGTTCATCAACAGCCGCAAGGCCGCCCGCGTCGAAAAAAGCATCGGTGCCTGCGACAAGCACCCAGGGCCAGTGCAGATTGCCGAAGGCTCGACCAACGTCTTCATCAACAGCGTCGCCGCCGCGCGCAAGGGCGACAAGCTGACCTGCGGCGCCACCATTTCCGGTGGTTCGGACAACGTCATCATCGGCGGCGGCACCTACCGTTACCTGCCCGTGGACGATGAAGTCCCGGAGTGGCTGCGCACCACCGTGGATGTGCTGATGGCCATCGCCGGTGCCGCAGGCGGTATCGCCCAGCTGATCAAGGCGGGTACCCAGGCCGGCATGAAAGCCGTCATGCCTTGCGCGCTGAAGTTCACGGCCGGCTTCGTCGCCGGTGAGGTGGCCAGCCGTTACGTGGTCGAACCCGTGGCCCGCAAGGCTATCGGCGGCCTGGTCGGCAACCCCGTCGACCTCACGACGGGCCGCAAGCTGATCCCCGATGAAATCGACTTCAGCCTGCCGGGCCTGATGCCGATCGAGTGGTCGCGCTTCTACGCCAGCGACCTGACGGTCGACAGCGTACTCGGCCGCGGCTGGGTGCTGCCCTGGGAGCAGAGCCTGCGCCGCCAGGGGGCATTCATCTACCTCACCGACAACCAGGGCCGCGAAGTCCCGTTCGTGACCCTGCAACCGGGGCAGCGCATCTACAACCCGCACGAGCAGGTGTACCTGGTGTGCACCGAGGGCGGCCACTACATCCTGCAGACCCTCGATAACCTGTTCTTCTACTTCGGCGAAGTGCCAGATACCAACACCGAAGTGCCGCTGCAGCGTATCGAGAACGTCCTCGGCCACTTCCTGCACTTCACCCGCACGCCCGACGGCACACTGACCGACATCAGCGCCACCGGCGGCACCCGCGTGCACCTGCACTACGACAACCCGCTGGGCCGCCTGACCGACATCAAGCGCGTGGTGAACAACGAAGCGGTGGAAACGCTTACCCAGTACCGCTACGACGAACACGGCCAGCTGAGCGCGGTGATCAACCGCAACGGCGACACCGTGCGCAGCTTCAGCTACGCCGACGGCCTGATGGTGACCCACAGCAACGCGCTGGGGCTGGGCTGCCACTACCGTTGGCAAACCCTGGGCGACA
>NZ_JBJJLR010000104.1:0-1432 GCF_046230975.1 Pseudomonas sp. KCJK9058 | reverse complement strand
TGGACTGCCCCCCAAAAGTTGGACAGTTTTAAGCTGCAGCCTGAGCCCTGTACTCCACAGGGCTCAGGCCATTGAGCCTCAGCTTGATGCGATCATGGTTGTAGTAGTGAATGTACTCATCCAGACCCACTCTCAGCTCATCAATGCTCTCGAAACGCTTCAGGTAGAAAAACTCGGATTTGAGCGTGCCAAAGAAGCTTTCCATGGCCGCGTTGTCCAGGCAATTGCCTTTTCGAGACATGCTCTGCTTTACCCCGCATTCGCTTAGCTTATGGCGGTATTGCGCCTGCTGGTAATGCCATCCCTGATCCGAATGCAGCACGAGCTTCGGTTTCTCTCCCAGGCAATCGAGCGCTTTGCCAAGCATGTTCCCAACCAGGCTATAGCACGGGCGGCTGGCCATTTCGTAGGCCACGATTTCGCCGTTGTACAAATCCATCACGGGCGACAGATAGAGCTTCTGTTGAGCTACTTTGAACTCGGTTACGTCAGTCACCCACTTCTGGTTTGGGCGTTGAGCGACAAAATTTCGCTCCAGTACATTCGCTGCCACTTTGCCGACGGTACCTCGATAGGAGCGATATTTCTTGGGGCGCACTACTGATTTCAATCCCTGCTCAGCCATCAGCCGTTCAATGACCTTCTTGTTCACCCGCTTTTCCTTCCTGATTACGAGTGCGATACGGCGATAACCATAAAGCCGTTTCTGCTCGTGATAGACGCGATGCACCAATGCCTTGAGCTCAGCATGCCGGTCTGGCTTCTGCTGAGCTTTGAGCTGGTAGTAGAAGGTGCTGCGCGCCAGCTCGACCAACTGAAGGAGGTCAGGCAAAGGAAACCTGCGCTTGAGTTTGGAAACGATCAGGACTTTTTCCCGCGTGTTCGTTCCTTTTCCTCGCGCAGAGCCTTGAGCTCCTTTAGGACAGCATTCTCCATGCGCAGGTACTCAAGTTCAGCCATCAGCTGATCTCGAGACTTCTGATCATCATTGGTATCGGTGGGTTTGGCAGGCTTGATCTTCTTCGACACGTCGATTGGCTTTCTTGGCTTGATGGCAGTAGAGGGTGCAGGACTGCCACTGTAGTACTGCCGCTGCCAAATGCCTATCTGAGAGGACTGCCCAAGACCAAAGTGGGCAGCGGTCTGGCGCAGCGAAAGCCGATGCTCGTGCATATAGCTAAGCACCTGCTGTTTGAAATCACTGGTATAGCGCCGCCCATGCGAGCCTGGACCAATGCCATTATTGGCCTGATAACTGGCCACCCAGCGTCGAAGCAGGCTGAAATCGATACCTAAGTGTTGAGCCACCTTTCGGAAACCGTTGCTGCCATCCAGGTAGGCTGTGATCGCTGTGAGCTTGAATTGCTCGGTGTACTTGCCCATAGATCCCCCAAGGGTTGGATTGGTGTCCAACTTCTTGGGGGCAGTCCAA
>NZ_JBJJLR010000103.1:0-1487 GCF_046230975.1 Pseudomonas sp. KCJK9058 | reverse complement strand
TTCTTCGAGCAAGCGGGAGAATTCGTCGTACTTGAATTGCAGGCGGTTACCGTCCGGCAAGGTCAGGCCAACCTACCGCTCATCATAAATATATATTTTCTCTTCACCACGCAAAGTGAATAAGCCCACAAGATCCCCTTCCTCGAAAACGGGATATATCTTAATACCTGGCAAGCTATTAGACGAAAACGTTAGAATTTCCTGAAGACGCCCTTGATTCCAGTCGTAACCTAACGTCCAAAATTCCGAGTCAAAATCAACCCTGCAAGCTTTACGTACTTCTCCTTGCTCTTTATCAATTACCTTGAGCCACAAACGTTCGCCGTGACGATTCATCTTAATTGAATAATCTCGCCTGTCATCATAGAAAAAATATTCAAACCCATGAATTTCACCCTTTGCATTGTAGATATCTACCTTCTGCAACCGCCCATCCACGTAATAATATTTGTTTATATTTTTTTTACTTGTAGGTTCCTTTGCAGTCAGCCTGCTTGGCTTTACACCTGACATCTCTAATTCATAAGGAATAAATGAAATTCCGACTCCTTTCGACCACTTAATATTCGAGGCTTCGGCACAATCAGGATCAAAATCCAAAACAAAGGAAGAATCCTCAGCCTTCTTGACAACCTCATCTTTAAAGCGCTTCAAATCTTCTACCAGCATAGTTCTACCTTATCGTTTTAAATGAAATACCATCAAACAGCGACTGCTTAATCTCGGAAAGTGCGCTGAGAAATTCCTCTCGACCATTAGCTACGGAAAGCTTATCAAAGACATATTGCTTATAGGCTTTGCCGTGCACACCCGCACCTTTGTGAGGGGTGGCAGTTGTACCTGGAACCCTTGCAGACTCGGTATTGGGCAGCCAAATCCCATTACGCTTATCATTTATATCAATGTCCAATTCATCCATCTTTTTCCGGAGTGCAATCATCCTCGCATCTTTCGAGTTGGACATCACAATATGATGCGCATCATACTGACCTCCCCCCTGTGGACTTATCCCGAGTTCTTTTCGAAGAAGCTTGGCATCTGAGTTGCACGACAGACCTAGTTCATCGATCCACCCTATAGGGCTAGGTGCATATTGATATAAATTATCTCCACCTGCTAGACCGATGGGGTCTTGTGTCAGAAATCTCCCGATTTCAGGGACATAGAATCGGAACGTGTTGTAGTGCAGCCCCGTTTCGGCATCAAAGTACTGACCTTGGAAGCGTAGGTTCTGCTCCACCTCATTGACCGCTAGCTGCTCTATCTCACCCCACGAGCGATATGTCGCCTGCCAGACAATCTCACCCTCGCTATCGGTCAGCTCCAGCGGGGTTCCAATCTGGTCCGTATGGAAGTAATAGACCTTCTGCCCTTCCCCTTCAACCTGATCAACCCGCGCCAACGGCGCATAGCTACCCGGCTCGTACAGGTACAAGATGCTCTGCCCTGGCGTTTCCTCCCGCAGCATCCTTAGCCCTTGCCAGAGA
>NZ_JBJJLR010000102.1:0-1533 GCF_046230975.1 Pseudomonas sp. KCJK9058 | reverse complement strand
AGCAGCAGGCCACCTTCGCCCAGTGGAACCCGGCCCCCGCCGAGCACCCGGCCGACCAGGCCCTGCACAGCCGCATCGAGGCCCAGGTGCAGCGCACCCCCGATGCCATCGCCGTCACCTGCGAGGGCCAGGCCCTGAGCTATGCCCAGCTCAACCAGCGTGCCAACGCCCTGGCCCGGCGCCTGGTCGACGACGGGGTCGGGCCCGACGTGCTGGTCGGCCTGGCTGCCGAGCGCTCGCTGGACATGGTCGTTGGCATCTTCGCCATCCTCAAGGCTGGCGGTGCCTACGTGCCGCTGGACCCGGCCTACCCGGCCGACCGTTTGGCCTACATGATCGAAGACAGCGGCCTGCAGCGCCTGCTGGCCCAGCCCCAGGTGCTGGCCAGCCTGTCGGTGCCGGCAGGCGTGCGCGTGCTCAGCCTGGAAAGCAACGATGACAGCAGCCAGGCCGACCCCCTGGCCTGCTCGCCGGTCACGGTCAGCCCGGACAACCTCGCCTACGTGATCTACACCTCCGGTTCCACCGGCAAGCCCAAGGGCGTGCTGCTGCCGCAGCGCAACGTGCTGCGCCTGTTCACGGCCACCGACGCCGACTTCCGCTTCGGCAGCGACGACGTGTGGAGCCTGTTCCACTCCTATGCCTTCGACTTCTCGGTGTGGGAAATCTTCGGCGCCCTGCTGTACGGCGGGCGCCTGGTGATCGTGCCGCAGCACACCAGCCGCTCACCCGAGGCCTTCTACCAGTTGCTGGCCGATGAACAGGTCACGGTGCTGAACCAGACCCCGTCGGCGTTCAAGCAACTGATGGCGGTGGCCACCACGGCCGAGCCGCAGCGGCCACTGGCACTGCGCAGCGTGGTGTTCGGGGGCGAGGCGCTGGACGTCAACAGCCTGGCACCGTGGTTCGAACGCTTCGGCGACCGCCAGCCGCAGCTGGTGAACATGTACGGCATCACCGAAACCACCGTGCATGTCAGCTACCGGCCGCTGTCGCTGGCCGACCTGGGCAAGGCGGCCAGCAGCCCGATGGGCGTGCCGATCCCCGACCTGTCCTGGTATGTGCTCGACGGCGACCTGAACCCGGTAGCCAAAGGCTGCATCGGCGAGCTGTACGTGGGCCGCGCCGGCCTGGCGCGCGGCTACCTCAAGCGCAGCGACCTGAGCGCCACGCGCTTCGTGCCGGACCCGTTCGGTGCCCCTGGCGGGCGCCTGTACCGCACCGGTGACCTGGCGCGCTACCACGCCGACGGGGTGATCGAATACGCCGGGCGGATCGACCACCAGGTGAAGATCCGCGGCTTCCGCATCGAGCTGGGTGAGATCGAAGCCCGCCTGCAGGCGCAGCCACAGGTGCGCGAGGCCCTGGTGCTGGCCCAGGAAGGCGCGACCGGCCAGCAGCTGGTGGCCTACCTGATCCCCGCTGCCGAGGTAGCGCTGGAGCAGCAGGCCGGGCTGCGCGCGCAGCTGCGCGAACAGTTGAAGGAAGCGCTGCCGGACTACATGGTCCCGGCGCACCTGCTGCTGCTCGACC
>NZ_JBJJLR010000101.1:0-1543 GCF_046230975.1 Pseudomonas sp. KCJK9058 | reverse complement strand
CTTGAAGGGTGTTTCGTTTGAAAAAGTTGATGATAATTATTCGTATGATGCATGGGCTGAATTGAACGATATTTGAAGGCTCTAAGAGTTTTGCGAGGGGCTAGATGTCTTTGATTGTTGCGTGTCACGCCAGACCTTTGAAAATATGCAGCGCGTTGGTGCTGCCTAACAGGCGGCAGTGCCAGCGTTGCTTTTTTAGCACAGCGAGTGTAAGCGAAGTCTTCGCTCGTCAATCTTTAGACGGCGTGTCTCAGGGGGCTATAATACGATGCTTGGGATATATGGCTTTCAAAAAAATCATGTTGTTCCCGCGGCAGCTATCTAAGAATGCTGCAAGCAAGTGGGCGAGGTAACTGTTCATAATTTATACAATATTGATTTCCTGCCGAAATGTGAGGAGAATCACCGGGTGTGAACGGTATATCGAAGCTCTCCGCGTAATAATACTTCGACCATAGAGAAAAACTGGATGTTATTCACGATTACGTAAAAAGGTTGAACCAAAGCGGACTATCAAAAGGCTAACTCACGGAGTCATGGTTGATGAGAGAAAGGGATTGCGCGCAGATGAGTCGGCGCTGAATAAAAACTCTGCTAGAGAACCAGCTTGTGGTTAGGAATCATATACTTTCTATTTCAGATGATTACCCTGAGAGTTACTGGCTGAAGGTAAAGATGTTGTCAGGTGAAGAATCTGGGGTTTTTAAAGAGGGTGTGGCTGTAAGCAAGGATATAAAAGTCTGCTTCGAGGGATCAAAAAGGGTCAGTGCCTCCAAGCTCTTGAGCTATGATTTTTTTTACAGTGACGGGCCCAATTTGATTTCGCCACGGCTCTACGAATTAATGAGGGCAGAAAACATTTCTGGTGTTCAGTTTGTGGATGCGGATCTACTGATAGGTGAGGTTTCCTATGCCGGTTACAAAGTGTTCAATGTGATTGGTAAATCACCAGCTTTTAACTTGAAGGAGTCCGTTAGCGAACCGTTGCTTAGCTATATGCCAGATGGCCCTAGATGGTTCAGCAAGATAGTTTTGGATGATGAGGCAATACTTTCTAGTGACGTCGTTAGGGCTGAAGAGGAAAGCTCCGTCATTGTGGTGGCTGCTCGCGTCAAGTCTATTTTTGAAAATAGCTCGGTTCGCGGAGTGCAGTTTAAGGATTAGATATCTTGTCTTCGGGTCTTTCGAGATTTACTTTCTGCATAAGTTTTGTTGTGAGAGTTTGGTGGTGTGATCTTTAACAGTTAAGTATTGGACTGGCTCTGCCAAAGTGTTAGCGGAGCCAGTATTTTTACGGCATATATCGGCTAGCGCATCTACAACCCGTACAAGCAGGTGTACTTGGTGTGCACCGAGGGCGACCACTTCCTGCACTTCACTCGCACACCCGACGGAACATTGATCGACATCAGCGCCACCGGCGGCCCCCGCGTGCACCTGCAGTACGACAACCCGCTGGGTCGCCTAACCGACATCAAGCGCGTGGTGAACAACGAAGCGGTGGAAACGCTTATCACCACCTGACCACGCTGGTGACCCAGGC
>NZ_JBJJLR010000100.1:0-1625 GCF_046230975.1 Pseudomonas sp. KCJK9058 | reverse complement strand
GGGGACAATCATGAAGCGGTTCATCGAAGGTGAGGCTCGGACGCAGGTCACATTGCTGCCAGAGTGCCTAGATGACTACATCACCGATGAAAACCCAGTGCGAGTGGTCGATGTCTTTGTCGATGAACTCGACCTGAGCGCGCTCGGTTTCGCAGGCGTCGATCCGGCAGCAACAGGTCGCCCGGCCTACCATCCAGCGGTCCTGCTGAAGATCTACATCTACGGCTACCTAAACCGCATTCAGTCCAGCCGCCGGCTCGAGCGTGAAGCTGAACGCAATGTCGAGTTGATGTGGCTTACGGGGCGTCTGGCTCCAGATTTCAAAACCATCGCCGACTTTCGCAAGGACAACGGTAAAGCCATTCGCAGTGTCTGCCGTCAGTTCGTGATCCTCTGTCGCAACCTCAACCTGTTCTCTGACTCAATCATTGCCATCGACGGCAGCAAGTTCAAAGCCGTGAACAATCGCGACCGTAACTTCACCCAGGCCAAGGTGAAGGCCCGTATGCAGCAAGTCGAGCAGAGCATTGAGCGCTATCTGACAGCGATGGATTCGGCGGACCGGGCAATGCCGGAGGTAGCTGTGGCCAAGGCCGAGCGACTGAAAGAGAAGATCGAAACGCTGAAACAGCAGATGCAGAAGCTCAAAGACATTGAAACGCAGCTACTTCAAACCCCAGACAAACAAATTTCTCTCACAGATCCCGATGCTCGCTCCATGTCAGTTGGTGGTCGGGGCAGTGGCACCGTTGGCTATAACGTGCAGACGGCCGTTGACGATCAGCACCATCTGATCGTTGCACATGAGGTGACGAATGTCGGTCATGATCGCGGCCAGTTGAGCAACATGGCGAAGCAAGCGCGTGACCAAATCGGTACTGAATCGCTGAATGTCGTTGCCGACCGGGGCTACTACACAGGCACGGAAATCGTTGCATGTGAGCAAGCTGGAATCTCGCCCTTCGTACCTAAACCACTGACCTCTAGCAGCAAAGCCGAAGGTCGATTTGGCAAGCAGGATTTCCTGTACGTCTCGGCACGGATGAGTATCGATGCCCTGCGGAGCAATTACTGACCAAGCGTTACTCAACTTGGGAAGACGGGATGCTGATGCATGTTTATTGGTTCTCGGGCTGCCAGTCCTGCGCGATGCACAAGCAATGTACGACGGGCAAGGAGCGGCGGTTGAAACGCTGGGAACATGAAGCGACCCTCGACTCGATGCAGGTTCAACTGGAGCACGATCCTGGGAAAATGAAGGTGCGCCGTCAAACCGTTGAGCATCCATTTGGAACGCTCAAGTACTGGATGGGGGCGACCCACTTCCTGACCAGGACCCTGCCAAGGGTCAGTACTGAAATGAGCCTCCATGTGCTCGCTTACAACCTCAAGCGAATGATGAGCATCTTGGGCATCAGGGGGCTGCTCGAAGCGCTCAAAAGGTGAAATGGCCTACTGAGCCGCCAGTTAGGGGCCCCAAAGTCTCCACGAAGGACTCATACCGGCCAGATGCACCCTTGCGAGGCCAACTAAGCTAATCCAGGCAATTTCCTGCCAGTTTTGCAAGCGCCCCTAGATAGCCACGACCTTCAACGCATTCCGCGAGTTTTCACACAGCCTGGACC
>NZ_JBJJLR010000099.1:0-1929 GCF_046230975.1 Pseudomonas sp. KCJK9058 | reverse complement strand
TTTTTGTTGTGCGCCAGGCATGGCGCGTTGCGCGCAAGCGCAACCTGCTTGGCTATGGTGGCCGAGCGGGTGACTTGGAGGTGAAAGTCCTCTACACACCCGGCAAGGGGAAGTGTTAGCCGGAGGCAAGGGTGTCGCGGGCGACTGCGAATCTGAAGGAAGCCCGAGGCAAAATGCTGGCCTGACGAACAGGAAGCGGATCAGGCGGCACAGCGGGGTCAGGCGGCAACAATCGCCAAAGCCCAATACTTGCACGGAGCGCTGTGACGTAAATCCGACAGGCATAAGCAGGAAGGTCGCGCGAATTACCCTGGGAGATCTGCACGCTTGCCATAGTGCTACCGAGCGTCGAGAGGCGACGGGATGAGCGTGCAGAAGTCAGCCGAAGCCGTAGTAAGTGGCGGATAACCGCGCCACCAAGGGCCGAACAGGTTATGCCGCTAGTAGGCGTCACTGTCTCGTTGGTAGCCGTAATGCAGAAAGTTCCTACAACGGAATCTGTCACTCCGAATCCCGGCCAGAAGCCGAGGGTGATGCCTGACAGTGCAAAGGTGCCGGCGGCGTCAGCGACGTGGACGAACGCGGAGCCGGACACGCTGATGGAGCGGGTGCTTGCACCGGCCAACCTCAGGCGTGCGTATCAACGCGTGGTTAGCAACAAGGGGGCTCCGGGTGCTGATGGCATGACGGTCGCTGACTTGGCGGGCTACGTGAAACAGTATTGGCCAACCCTCAAGGCCAGGTTGCTGGCCGGTGAATACCATCCCCAAGCAGTGCGAGCGGTTGAAATTCCCAAGCCGCAGGGCGGCACACGGCAACTGGGAATCCCCACCGTCAAGTGGATCGCCTGATCCAGCAAGCACTGCAGCAGCAGCTCACACCTATCTTCGACCCACTGTTCTCGGACTACAGCTATGGTTTTCGTCCGGGCAGAAGTACGCATCAAGCCATCGAGATGGCTCGTGCTCATGTGACAGCGGGACACCGCTGGTGCGTGGAACTTGATCTGGAGAAGTTTTTCGATCGGGTCAATCACGACATCCTCATGGCCTGCATCGAACGTCGAATCAAAGACAAGTGCGTACTCAGGCTTATCCGCCGCTACCTTGAAGCCGGGATCATGTCGGGCGGTGTCGTCAGCCCACGGCAGGAGGGGACGCCGCAAGGCGGCCCGCTTTCGCCGTTGCTGTCGAATATCCTTCTGGATAAGCTCGACCGCGAATTGGAACGGCGGGGTCATCGCTTCGTGCGCTACGCCGATGATGCGAACATTTATGTGCGCAGTCCTCGGGCGGGCGAACGGGTACTGGCCAGTGTCGAACGCTTCCTGAATCAACGTTTGAAACTGACGGTGAATCAGAAGAAGAGTCGAGTCGCGAGAGCCTGGAAGTGTGACTACTTGGGCTATGGGATGAGCTGGCATCAGCAGCCAAGGCTGCGGGTGGCAACGACGAGCCTGGGTCGCCTGCGCGACCGGCTCGCAGAGCTGCTACGCGGTGCACGGGGTCGCAAGATGACGAATACCATCGAGCGGATAAACCCTGTCCTGCGAGGCTGGGCGGGTTACTTCAAGCTTAGCCAGAGCAAACGGCCACTTGAGGAACTGGATGGCTGGATCAGGCACAAACTCCGCTGTGCCATCTGGCGCCAATGGAAGCAGCCCTCTACGAGGGCGCGCAACCTGATGCGTCTGGGCTTAAGCGAAGAGCGTGCCTGTAAATCGGTCTGTAACGGCCGAGGCCCGTGGTGGAACTCGGGGGCGCCACATATGAATCAGGCGCTGCCGAAGAAGCTATGGGATCGACTCGGACTGGTCTCGATACTGGATACGATCAACCGGCTTAGCCGCATAGCTTGAACCGCCGTGTACGGAACCGTACGCACGGTGGTGTGAGAGGACGGCGGGTGTGAGCCCGCCTCCTACTCGAT
>NZ_JBJJLR010000098.1:0-2303 GCF_046230975.1 Pseudomonas sp. KCJK9058 | reverse complement strand
CCGTGCATAGCGTGGGCTGGGAGAGAGGGGAATAAAAGACAGGCGTGGTGCTGGCCCCGTTGCAGGTCTCCGACACCTACGCCAATGATGGCTACCAGGTACGCCAGGCCGCGGTGGCCGGCTTCCAGCCCGCGCCACTGCTCGACACCCCCGCCTCTGTCAGCGTGTTCAGCCAGCAGTTGCTGGAAGACCGCCAGGTACGCAAGCTTAGCGAAGTGTTGCAAAGCGATGCCTCGGTCGGCGAAAGCTATGCCCCCATCGGCTACTACGAAAACTTCAATGTGCGCGGCTTCGAGCTGAACGCCGCCAGTAGCTATCGCATCAATGGCCAGACCATTGCCGGCGAACAGAACGTAGCCCTGGAAAACAAGCAGCAGGTGGAATTGCTCAAGGGCCTGTCCGGGCTGCAGACCGGCGTGTCGGAGCCGGGCGGCTTGATCAACTATGTGACCAAGCGGGCCCAAGACATACGCAGCGTCACGGTATCGACCAACGAACAGGGCGAACGCTATCTGGCCACCGACCTTGGCGGCTGGTTCGGCAGCGAAAAGCAGTTCGGCCTGCGCGCCAACCTGGCCCATGAAGACATCCGCACCTACGTCGACCACGCTGACGGCAAGCGCGACTTCGCCTCGCTGGCATTCGACTGGCAGATCAACCCGGATGCCACCCTGCAGCTGGATGCCGAGTATCAACACCGCGAACAGTCGTCGGTGCCGGGTTACCAGCTGCTCGGTGGCACTGAAGTGCCACACGGCGTCGACCCGGAAGGACGCCTGGCCTACCAGCATTGGGCAAAGCCTGTGCAGAACGACTCGCTGAACCTGGGCGGCCGCTTCGAATACCGCTTCAACGATACCTGGACCGGCACCTTGAGCGCCTCCCGCAGCAAAGTGGTGATCGACGACTACAGCGCGTTTGCCTGGGGTTCGAGCGAGGGGGCGTTTTTCGGCAGCAATGGCGACTACGACATCTATGACTTCCGCAGCCCCGACGATACCCGCCGTACCGACGAGGCACAGGCCATGCTCAACGGGCACTTCGATGCGCTGGGCGTAGGGCACGAGCTGACCGTGGGTACCAGTGCGCAGCGACGCACACTGGATCAGCGCCCTTACTACAACGAGTGGCTTGGTACCGGCAACATCCATACCGGCGCCCCGGACCTCGATCCGTCCGACAAACCCGTCGGCGCCAGCGAACGCCGGCTGGACAGCCGCCAGTACGGCTTGTTCGTCAGCGACCGCATCAGCTTCAACGAGCAATGGCAGACTGTGCTGGGCGCCCGTGAAGTGCGCCTGGATGAAAAGACCTGGGACGAGAACGGCGTAGCCGGGCGCCATACCCGCCAATACGAGCTGCTGCCCAACGCTGCGCTTATCTACAAACCGCAGCCGAACACCACGGTATACGCCAGCTACGCCAAGGGCCTGTCTGCCGGAGGCACAGCACCCTGGTTCGCCAGCAATGCAGCTGAGATCCTTGCACCCACCACCTCCCGCCAACTTGAACTTGGCCTCAAGCACGACTGGCAAGGCCTGAGCCTGAGTGCCGCCCTGTTCCAGATCCGCCAGGCTTACCAGTACGCGCGCCCGGACGGCATCGGCAACTTCACCTACGTGCAGCAAGGCCAGCAGAAAAATACCGGCCTGGAACTGGGTGCCAGCGGCCGGGTGACCCCGAACCTGCAGGTACAGGCCAGTGCGGCAGCCATTCGGGCGCGGGTGCAGAACAGCGGCACCGAAGCCTATGAAGGGCACCAGGCGATCAACGTGCCTAAATTCCGGGCGGCGCTGCATGCGGAATATGCCCTGCCGGTTCCGGGGCTGGCGCTGCTGGGCGGGGCGCGGTATAGCGCCAGCAAGTATGCGAGCCAGGCGGGCAATGTAGAGGTTGGCGGGTATACCGTGTTCGACCTTGGCAGCCGCTACAGTACCCGTGTTGGCGGGTATGACACGGTGCTGCGGCTGACGGTGGATAACGTGCTGGACAAGCGTTACTGGCGCGATGTGGGGGATTACCTGGGGGATAACTACCTGTTCCAGGGGGCACCGCGTACCGCTCGGCTTTCGGCTTCGATCAGCTTCTAGATTGCCGGGGCCGCTCTGCGGCCCTTTCGCGACACAAGGCCGCTCCCACAGGTGTGGACTGCCCCCAAGGGTTGGATGGGTGTCCAACTTCTTGGGGGCACTCCAATTGCCCGTGGGAGCGACTGTCTTGCTCAATTTCTAAAAGCTGGCGCGATCCGTGTGGGAGCGGCCTTGCGTCGCGATGGGCTGCGCAGCAGCCCCAATGGCCTTGAA
>NZ_JBJJLR010000097.1:0-2472 GCF_046230975.1 Pseudomonas sp. KCJK9058 | reverse complement strand
GCGGGCGGTGCGCATCAGGCGGGTGGTCTGGCCCTTGCCGTCGGTGTGGCTGAGTACCTGGCCGTAGACGTTGTAGGTGAAGGTTTCGGTGGTGCCGTCCGGGTGGCTGATGCGCTGCACTTCGCCGTCGGGCTTGCGTTCCAGCGTGGTGGTCTGGTTCAGCGCATCGGTCACCGCGACCAGGTGCTGGCCAACCCGTTCCTCCACGCTCCGATTTTTAACGAAAAAACGCGCAAAGCCTCAAGAATCAGTTAATTAGGGAATTCTCCAGCGCAATAAATATCAAATAACTTTTTCACCCACTCAACATCACACACCTTAGATATCGACTCAGCCACCAGCCCTATATCATCCGAAATATATCCTGCAACATCCGAGCTATTAACCAACCCGTATACTTTCTTAAACACATACTCTCGCATATCACTTACACCCTCTTCATCGCTTTCAGATGAGTACTCGATTTTTTTTAATTCCTCAAATGCAGCGATCCATGCGGAGTCGAAGACATCGTCATCACGCCTGTCTAATGCTTCATCCCAATCATTCACACTAGACACAACAGCCTCAAAAAAACCATCCCGCTGAATTATACACTTCAAATCATCCAAAGATTCTATTTTCATCTTAGCCCACCCTCTTTAAGCCAATTTTCTATTAAATCGACCGCTGCGCGCGGCGTCACATTTTCACCAAGAACATGGGCTCCGTTCGGCGAAACGACATCAACTTTGATATGATCCAAATCTTTATAAGCCTCACGATATGCCGCAAAAAGTTGATCATCTGTACCTGGGAAATCGCCTTGCCGAGGCCCGACCGGTCCTCTTTCTGCCTCATGTAGAAGCCAATGTTCATGCTCTGGGTTTTCACCTTTAGGGAATAGTGTTGGCCGCGTTTTATCAGATCTAGAAACGGCGAAAGGTCTACCTTTCGACTTTCGCACCGATGGCACATGATGTCCAGATTTGCTCACCCCCATACCTTTCTTCTCGCACCAACCCCAAGGATCAACTCCTGTGAAGGGGCTGGAAACATAACGATAGAGATTGAATCCTCCATCCAAACCTATCGGATCTTGTGTAACAAAGCGCCCAAGCTCACAATCGTAGTAGCGAAACGTATTGTAATGCAGCCCTGTTTCTTGATCAAAGTATTGGCCTTGGAAGCGCAGATTCTGCTCAACCTTACTAACGGGCAGTTGCTCTACCGCCCCCCACGAGCGATACGTTGCCTGCCAAACACTCTCACCCTCGCTATCCGTCAGCTCAAGCGGCGTCCCAATCTGATCCGTATGGAAGTAATAGACCTTCTGCCCTTCCCCTTCAACCCGATCAACCCGCGCCAACGGCGCATAGCTACCCGGCTCGTACAGGTACAAGATGCTCTGCCCTGGCGTTTCCTCCCGCAGCATCCTTAGCCCTTGCCAGAGGAAGCGCTTCTGCTCGACCTCACCATTGATTTCAGCCTGCTTGGCTATTCGCCTCCCCAAGCTGTCGTAACGATACTCGCCTTGGCTTTCCAGCTTGCCATTGACCAACGTCTCCGCCCGCACCAGCCGGTTCTCGCAGTCATAGCTGAAGTACTGCAGCTTGCTGTGCCCCGAGCGCTTCTCGATCAGGTTGCCCCACGGGTCGTAGCGATACTCCTGATCCCGCCACTGTTTGATGCGGTTGTCCTTGACCTTGTCGAACTGCCGCGCATTGAAGTCCAGGCGGTTGGCTGCCGGGTCGTAGCGGAATTCCTCGCTGCCGATCAGCGAACCGGTATCGCGACTGCGCAATTGGCCGTTGGCTTCGTACTCGTACTTGATCTCGCCACGCAGCTTGTCGAGGGTACGCACCAGTTCACCGGCCGGGTCGTACTGGTAACGGCGGTGGATCGGGTTGTAGGCGTGCTCGACCAGCAACGAGGTATTGATGCCGGTGTTGTGCACCTGCGAAAGCTTGTCGGCCGGCAAGGTCGAGGCAAACTGCCACGCCTTGCGCCCCATGGCGTCATAACCGAAGCAACTGGTGAGCTTGCCTTGGGTCCGGTACACCTCGCGGTGCAGGTCATCGCGCTCCATGTCGCTGATCACCTGGCCGTCCAGGTTCAGCTGGTGCAGGTGGCCGCTGCCGTAATACAGGTGATTGACCTTGCGCCCATCCGGCAGGGTCAGCGTGGTCAGGTTGCTGAGCGGGTCGTACTCGTAGGCTAGCGTCCCTTCGGGGGTGATTTCTTGGGTCAGCCGGCCGAGCAGATCGTAGGTGTACTCAAGCTTTTCTTCTGTGATCCCAAGCTGCTTGCCGATCCCGGTCGGTTGCCGCTCGATGCTCAGCAGCCGGTCGCCGTCGTCGTAGACGAAGTCTTGCCGCGCATCGCTATTGAGCTTGGCAATCAAACGGCCAATGGCATCACGCTCAAAGAGCGTATGGCGCTCGGGCCGCTCGGCATTTTCGCCATAGCCAATCTCATCCAGTCGTGTGAGAT
>NZ_JBJJLR010000096.1:0-3052 GCF_046230975.1 Pseudomonas sp. KCJK9058 | reverse complement strand
CCTTCTCGACCTTCTCGACCTTCTCGACCTTCTCGACTTTCTCGACCTTCTCGACCTTCTCGACCTTCTCGACCTTCTCGACCTTCTCGGGCTTCTCGACCTTGTCTACTTTTTCGACCTTTCCGGTGTTTTCGACTTCGACCTTCTCAACCCGATCGGAGCTTCCACTGTTGCTGCGCGTCGATTGCTCCAATGCGTCGAGGTGTACCGACTTTCCCGACTTTTCACCGCTGCCATGGTCACTGGAGCCGTCAACGGCACTGCGCCCACTGAGATCATCGCTGTTTTCATCGCGATCGCTGGCCCCATCGCTTGCGCCATGACCGCTGCTGGAGTCACCGGAGCTACTTCCGTCATGCTCACCACCGTGCCCCGACTGGCTTCTGTCAGGATTGTCGACACGGTCGTCCTGGAATTCCACGCGGGTTGCCCGCAGCTCGTGAGTTCCATTGAGCACCCCGCTCACCCGCACACGTTGATCAAGCGCCAACGCCGCTGGCTGCCGGCCGACAATTACGGTGCCCTGCCCCAATGTCACATTGAGACCTGCAACCACCAACTGCCGAGCTTGTGTGTGCTGTACCAGCCCTTCAACCACCGCCTGCTGGACACGACCAGCAAAAGGCAGGCTCGGGTCTGGACGGGTTTGTGCCACTTCAAGCTGGCGCCCGGTCCACTGGCCGCGCACCAGCACCTCACGAGCAGGCGCCACACGGGTACCCAACTTCAACCCTTGAAGGCTGCCAGTGCGATCAACCGCGCCGATGGCGCTGGCCTCCCTCAACCCCGGTGCCCGTTCGATACGGGTCGCCACGACTTCTCCCCGGGCATCGCGCAGGCCGCTGACCCTCACGGGCTCACCCGGGCGCAACCCTTCAGCTACCCGCGCGCCAGCGGCCAGCCGCACGGGTTGGCCCATGACCCGCAGCGGGGCCGAGGCATTGGGCAGCGCCGTCAACGGCCCTTCGAAGACGTTGAGGATCGAAATGCGCCCCGCTTGCAGGCCGCGCTGGGTGGCGAATGCCTCCACCGCCACCACCTGCCCGATCGCCAGGTGACCACTGCTGGCAGGCGCACCGTTTTCACTCACCGGTACGTCCTTGCCATAGTGCACTTCCATGCCATTGACGCAGATCGAGGCGAAGCCGGTGATGGTACCGACGATGCCTGTACCCCCAGTACCACCCGGGCGCAGGATCGGCGTACCGGTACCACCGACATCACCGTGGTGCTGATCAAAGTAGGTGCCGTCCACACCCTCCGCCACCGCGCCTGTGCCGCCTGTACCACCCGGGCGTTGCTGGACTGGGGCACCTGTGCCACCGACGCCGCCATTTTCATTGCGTACACCGGTGCCGCCCATACCGCCGGGAAACTGCAGGCCTGCGGCACCGGCCATACCCATCTCGTCACGGCTGACACACACCGGCGCTGCGGCCACCTCGGCCGGGGCCATCAGGTTCCCCCCGAAAACCAGGGCAAGCATGACAGCACTGAGGTAGCGCACAGGAAGAGTCATGGGCCGGGTGTCTTCGACGGGTCGGAATCGGTAGCTTCAGTGTAGAAATAAAGCCCGACAGTGATGCGCTGACGTTGTTCGATACCGGGCTCATCAGCACTCTCCAACGCTGCTGCAAGCCGGCTGAAGGCAAGTAGTGTCTGCATGCCATCCTTGGCTACCACATCTCGCAAATGCTCGACGCTGGCCGGGCTCAAGGCATCGTAGTGCACGCTACGCTCAAAAAATGGCGGGCCTTCGCCGCTGAGGTTGTGCACCGCCGCACAGGCATGGTCATGCAGGTTGTGGCCGAAGTACGCAGCCTTTTCATCAAAACCCTTCTGTGGCACGAATGCATGGGCTTCCAGGTGCACGCAATCCTGCTCATCGAGCCGCACGACGCCCAGGCGCAACCATTCGTCCAGCACCACCCGGCCGCGGATATCGGTGCTGACCTTGGCGACCAGGGCGTCGAATGAGCAATCGCCACCCACACTGGCTAGCCGCGCAAGCGCCCTCGCCTGGCCGGGTGCCGAGCAGAATGGTGGGGTGTTGGTCCATACATTGACCAACTGTGCACCTAGCGTGATGTTATCCGGCAGGGCCGCAATTGCAGTGTCACCCTCATTACGCAGCCGCCGGACATCTTTACGATGTACGCCGGTAAGCAGGCTGATGCGGCTATCGGTTGGCGCGGTGTCGTTCAGGCGAAACTCGCGATGGGCCACATCGACGAACACCTCCTTGAGCAGGTCGGTGAACATCGTGTAGGTAACCCCTTTGCGCAGCATCAGGCGCACCAGCGGGCGCATCACACGCCGCAGCGCACTCAGCATCGACGGGGGTAAGACAGGCGATTGCATCGAGGGCATTCCTTGACAGAGGCACCCAGTATAAGACGCGGGAATTAATCCCACGCAAACCGCAATCATATCCCGGCATGGACGAGGAAAAAGCTGTCAGCGCTCATTGGAAATGACGTGATAAAGGCGAGACAGGCCAGAACCTGCTCATACAAAACCCGTCCGCTGGGTTTTGTATGGGCCACTTCGGGTCAGCGCCAATCAGCTTCTGCTGTTGTCATCCCCGGCCTCGCCGCCGGCATGAACACCGTGGTCATCACCGGGTTCGCCACCCACATGGTTGCCGTGATCATCGCCAGGTTCGCCACCAACATGATTGCCGTGATCATCGCCAGGCTCAGCGCCGACATGATTACCATGATCATCCCCGGGTTCCCCACCCGCGTGATTGCCATGATCGTCACCCGCTTCAGCATGGTTGCTGCTGCGCCCAGCGTTCGAATTACCGTCGTGGCCACTGCCACTGTTGCCGGCATGGCCACCACCGTCACCGCCGCTGCCGTGGCCACCACTTCCGCTTCCGCCACCATGGCCACGGCAGCGTAGGCGCCGGGCGCGGCCCTGCCGGCGACACGGGCCCCGCCCACCACGGCGAATCCCACGTCGGGGGCAGGGGCGACCCCGCCGGAGCCCGGAGCGGGCCAGGGCCACCCGCGGAGGGGGAAGCCGCGGATGGGTACGTGAAGCATTC
>NZ_JBJJLR010000095.1:0-3360 GCF_046230975.1 Pseudomonas sp. KCJK9058 | reverse complement strand
TGCGCAGATAGGGGTTTTGCGAAATGAATCTTGACGATGACCTACTCTCACATGGGGAAACCCCACACTACCATCGGCGATGCATCGTTTCACTACTGAGTTCGGGATGGGATCAGGTGGTTCCAATGCTCTATGGTCGTCAAGAAATTCTGTTGCCAGAATGTCCAGATGGACAGCCCAGCGAATTCGGATATGCGATATTTGTGGTCTTACGAATTTTCGGGTCTTTCGTCTTCACCACCACAATCTGCGTCAGCAAATTGCTTGGGTGTTATATGGTCAAGCCTCACGGGCAATTAGTATTGGTTAGCTCAACGCCTCACAGCGCTTACACACCCAACCTATCAACGTCGTAGTCTTCGACGGCCCTTTAGGGGATTCAAGATCCCAGTGAGATCTCATCTTGAGGCAAGTTTCCCGCTTAGATGCTTTCAGCGGTTATCTCTTCCGAACATAGCTACCCGGCAATGCCACTGGCGTGACAACCGGAACACCAGAGGTTCGTCCACTCCGGTCCTCTCGTACTAGGAGCAGCCCCTCTCAAATCTCAAACGTCCACGGCAGATAGGGACCGAACTGTCTCACGACGTTCTAAACCCAGCTCGCGTACCACTTTAAATGGCGAACAGCCATACCCTTGGGACCGGCTTCAGCCCCAGGATGTGATGAGCCGACATCGAGGTGCCAAACACCGCCGTCGATATGAACTCTTGGGCGGTATCAGCCTGTTATCCCCGGAGTACCTTTTATCCGTTGAGCGATGGCCCTTCCATACAGAACCACCGGATCACTAAGACCTACTTTCGTACCTGCTCGACGTGTTTGTCTCGCAGTCAAGCGCGCTTTTGCCTTTATACTCTACGACCGATTTCCGACCGGTCTGAGCGCACCTTCGTACTCCTCCGTTACTCTTTGGGAGGAGACCGCCCCAGTCAAACTACCCACCATACACTGTCCTCGATCCGGATAACGGACCTGAGTTAGAACCTCAAAGTTGCCAGGGTGGTATTTCAAGGATGGCTCCATGAGAACTGGCGTCCCCACTTCAAAGCCTCCCACCTATCCTACACAAGCAAATTCAAAGTCCAGTGCAAAGCTATAGTAAAGGTTCACGGGGTCTTTCCGTCTAGCCGCGGATACACTGCATCTTCACAGCGATTTCAATTTCACTGAGTCTCGGGTGGAGACAGCGCCGCCATCGTTACGCCATTCGTGCAGGTCGGAACTTACCCGACAAGGAATTTCGCTACCTTAGGACCGTTATAGTTACGGCCGCCGTTTACCGGGGCTTCGATCAAGAGCTTCGCTTGCGCTAACCCCATCAATTAACCTTCCGGCACCGGGCAGGCGTCACACCCTATACGTCCACTTTCGTGTTTGCAGAGTGCTGTGTTTTTAATAAACAGTCGCAGCGGCCTGGTATCTTCGACCGGCATGGGCTTACGGAGCAAGTCCTTCACCCTCGCCGGCGCACCTTCTCCCGAAGTTACGGTGCCATTTTGCCTAGTTCCTTCACCCGAGTTCTCTCAAGCGCCTTGGTATTCTCTACCTAACCACCTGTGTCGGTTTGGGGTACGGTTCCCAGTTATCTGAAGCTTAGGAGCTTTTCTTGGAAGCATGGTATCAACCACTTCGTCGCCTAAAGGCAACTCGTCATCAGCTCTCGGCCTTGAAATCCCGGATTTGCCTAAGATTTCAGCCTACCACCTTAAACCTGGACAACCAACGCCAGGCTGGCCTAACCTTCTCCGTCCCTCCATCGCAATAACTGGAAGTACAGGAATATTAACCTGTTTTCCATCGACTACGCTTTTCAGCCTCGCCTTAGGGACCGACTAACCCTGCGTCGATTAACGTTGCGCAGGAAACCTTGGTCTTTCGGCGTGCGAGTTTTTCACTCGCATTGTCGTTACTCATGTCAGCATTCGCACTTCTGATACCTCCAGCAAGCTTCTCAACTCACCTTCACAGGCTTACAGAACGCTCCTCTACCGCATCATCATACGATGATACCCGTAGCTTCGGTGCATGGTTTGAGCCCCGTTACATCTTCCGCGCAGGCCGACTCGACTAGTGAGCTATTACGCTTTCTTTAAAGGGTGGCTGCTTCTAAGCCAACCTCCTAGCTGTCTAAGCCTTCCCACATCGTTTCCCACTTAACCATGACTTTGGGACCTTAGCTGACGGTCTGGGTTGTTTCCCTTTTCACGACGGACGTTAGCACCCGCCGTGTGTCTCCCATGCTCGGCACTTGTAGGTATTCGGAGTTTGCATCGGTTTGGTAAGTCGGGATGACCCCCTAGCCGAAACAGTGCTCTACCCCCTACAGTGATACATGAGGCGCTACCTAAATAGCTTTCGAGGAGAACCAGCTATCTCCGAGCTTGATTAGCCTTTCACTCCGATCCACAGGTCATCCGCTAACTTTTCAACGGTAGTCGGTTCGGTCCTCCAGTCAGTGTTACCTAACCTTCAACCTGCCCATGGATAGATCGCCCGGTTTCGGGTCTATACCCAGCGACTAAACGCCCTATTAAGACTCGCTTTCGCTACGCCTCCCCTATTCGGTTAAGCTCGCCACTGAATATAAGTCGCTGACCCATTATACAAAAGGTACGCAGTCACCTAACAAAGTAGGCTCCCACTGCTTGTACGCATACGGTTTCAGGTTCTATTTCACTCCCCTCTCCGGGGTTCTTTTCGCCTTTCCCTCACGGTACTGGTTCACTATCGGTCAGTCAGTAGTATTTAGCCTTGGAGGATGGTCCCCCCATATTCAGACAAAGTTTCTCGTGCTCCGTCCTACTCGATTTCATTGATAAGAGATTTTCGTGTACGGGGCTATCACCCACTATGGCCGCACTTTCCAGAGCGTTCCACTAATCTCAAACCAACTTAAGGGCTGGTCCCCGTTCGCTCGCCACTACTAAGGGAATCTCGGTTGATTTCTTTTCCTCAGGGTACTTAGATGTTTCAGTTCCCCTGGTTCGCCTCTTGCACCTATGTATTCAGTACAAGATAACCAGCTTGTGCTGGCTGGGTTCCCCCATTCAGAGATCTCTGGATCACAGTCTGTTTGCCGACTCCCCAAAGCTTATCGCAGGCTACCACGTCTTTCATCGCCTCTGACTGCCAAGGCATCCACCGTATGCGCTTCTTCACTTGACCATATAACCCCAAGCAATCTGGTTATACTGTGAAGACGACATTCGCCGAAAATTCGTACGTTGCTCTTTCGAGCAGAACTCACAAATTTTACCTTAGCCTGATCCACCAGCAGTGAAACTGGTGTTCAGTCTATATCTATCACATATCCGAATTTTTAAAGAACGATCTGACAAAAGCCAGAAATCAACATTC
>NZ_JBJJLR010000094.1:0-3447 GCF_046230975.1 Pseudomonas sp. KCJK9058 | reverse complement strand
TGGTAGTGCTCGTCCCATCGGGTAAGCGTGGCGCGCAGTTGCGCAACTTCGGCCTTGGCCTGTTGCGGGTTCCAGTGGGGGCATGAGGCAGCCCTGGCCAATGGGGTGTTCAGCGCAAATAGCAGGGCGAACAACAACAGGTACGGCATGGCCTGGCATCCTTGCATGGCGGGGAAGCGCTTAGCGTAGGCAGGTAGTGGGGCGGGCGGTGCGTGCAGTTGTCAGGTGATATTTCGCGGGTCCTCGTCTCCATTCCCGAAGCGGAGCAAGAAACGAGCGCGGCGCTCGATCTCTCGGGCGATGAAAATGCCGTGACAGGCACAAAAAAGCCCCTGCCGACGCTCGGCAGGGGCTTTCGTCTGGCGCTGTAGGAGGCTTACAGGCCGGCAGCGTCACGCAGCGACTGGGCGCGGTCGGTGCGCTCCCAGGTGAAGGTGGTGAAGGTGTCGTCGCCGACAGTCTTCTGCTGCGGGGTGCGGCCGAAGTGGCCGTAGGCAGCGGTTTCCTGATACATCGGGTGCAGCAGGTCGAGCATGGTGGTGATGGCGTATGGACGCAGGTCGAAGCACTCACGCACCAGCTGGATGATCTTGTCGTCGGAGACCTTGCCGGTGCCGAAGGTGTTGATCGAGATGGAGGTCGGCTGGGCCACGCCGATGGCATACGACACCTGGATCTCGCAACGCTCGGCCAGGCCGGCGGCGACGATGTTCTTGGCCACGTAGCGGCCGGCGTAGGCGGCGGAGCGGTCGACCTTGGACGGATCCTTGCCGGAGAACGCACCACCACCGTGGCGGGCCATGCCGCCGTAGGAGTCGACGATGATCTTGCGGCCGGTCAGGCCACAGTCACCCACCGGGCCACCGATGATGAAGTTGCCGGTCGGGTTGATGTGGTACTGGGTGCCCTTGTGCAGCAGTTCGGCAGGCAGCGTGTGCTTGACGATCAGCTCCATCACGGCTTCTTGCAGGTCTTTCTGCGAAACCTCCGGGTTGTGCTGGGTCGACAGCACCACGGCGTCGATACCGACCACTTTGCCGTTCTCGTAGCGGCAGGTGACCTGCGACTTGGCATCCGGGCGCAGCCATGGCAGCAGGCCGGACTTGCGCGCCTCGGCCTGGCGTTCTACCAGACGGTGCGAGAAGCAGATCGGTGCTGGCATCAGCACTTCGGTTTCGTTGCTGGCATAGCCGAACATCAGGCCCTGGTCACCGGCACCCTGGTCTTCCGGCTTGGAGCGGTCCACGCCCTGGGCGATGTCTACCGACTGTTTGCCGATGATGTTCATCACGGCGCAGGTGGCGCCGTCGAAGCCGACGTCGGAGCTGTTGTAGCCGATGTCGATGATGACTTTGCGCACCAGGTCTTCCAGGTCGACCCAGGCCGACGTGGTGACTTCGCCGGCGATGATGGCGACACCGGTCTTGACCAGGGTTTCGCAGGCTACGCGGGCGTATTTGTCCTGGGCGATGATGGCATCAAGGACAGCGTCCGAAATCTGGTCGGCGATCTTGTCCGGATGCCCTTCGGACACGGACTCGGAGGTGAAAAGGGAGTATTCGCTCATCTCGAAGGTTCCTGAAATTTACCGATGGTGTATGTCGCCAGCCGTCCGCTGAAAATGGCGGACCTGGATCTGGAAACCGTTACGCAAGCCCACGTACAGGCTGTCCGCATGGGCCAGCCCGGCAGCGTTGGCCCAGCGCGCCAGGTCATCCTGTTCGAAGCCCAGCCAGAGGTCGCCGCAGGCTTCGCGCGCCCACCCCTGGTCATGGCTGCACAGTTCAGTGACCAGCAGGCTGCCGCCTGCCTTCACCCGTTTGGCCAGCTGGCGCAAGGCCAGGGCCGGGTCGCTGAAATGGTGCAGCACCATGTTCAGCACAACGCAGTCGGCGGCCACATCCGTTGCACCCAGTGCATCGGCCAACTGCAGGTTCACGTTGTCGAGCCCTTCGCGCTGGCACACCTGGCGCGCAAGCTCGAGCATGGTAGGGCTGTTGTCCAAGGCGGTGACCTGGGCGAAGCGCCGGGCCAGGTCGGGCAGGAAGCCACCGTCGCCGGGCCCGACTTCCAGCGCGCTGGCGGCCGGGTCGAAATGCAGTTTGTCGAGCAGCGCCAGCAGGCTGTCGCGGTACTGCGGAAGGCCGGCGATCAGGTCCTGCTGGGCACGGAACTTCTCTTCCACGCGCAGGAAGAAGTCCTGGCTGGTGGCCGCCCGGCGCTGCTGTACATGGGCTATGCGCGCCTGCACATCGGGCGGCAGGGCCAGGTCGTCGACTTCTTCGAGCAGCGCCGCGTGCAGCCGCCCCCCCAGGCGCAGGCCATCGGGCAGGGCACGGCGGTAGAAGATGGCGTTGCCTTCGCGGCGGGTTGCCACGAGGTCGGCCTGAGCCAGCACCTTGAGATGATGGCTCATGCCCGACTGGCCGATGTCGAAGATCTGCGCCAGCTCCAGCACGCCGAACGAGTCGTTGGCCAGTGCGCGCAATACGTTCAGGCGCAACGCATCGCCACTGGCTTTGCACAGGGCGGCCAATGTTTCGCGTTGCTCGGGGATCGATTGCGCACGGAGGTTCATGGGGCGGCAGTCTAGACAGGCATCGATGCCCTAGCAAGGCCAATATCAAAAAGTTTTGATATTGGCGATGAGCTGCAAGCCGAAAGCCTCAAGTTACACGCTTTGGGGCGCCCGGAGTCGCGCACTGCTTCTTCAGTTGCGGCTTAAAGCTGGCGCTTGGCGCTTAAATGTTTGCCCCAAGCGCCCCCAGTGGGCGAAAATGGCCGCCTTTTTCGTGACACCACCTATTCAAGCCCCCTAGGAGATCAGCGATGCCCAGCCGTCGTGAACGTGCCAACGCCATTCGTGCCCTCAGCATGGATGCCGTGCAAAAGGCCAACAGCGGCCACCCAGGTGCCCCCATGGGCATGGCGGATATCGCCGAAGTGCTTTGGCGCGACTACCTGAAGCACAACCCGAGCAACCCGAAGTTCGCCGACCGTGACCGCTTCGTGCTGTCCAACGGCCACGGTTCGATGCTGATCTACTCGCTGCTGCACCTGACCGGCTACGACGTCACCATCGATGACATCAAAGGCTTCCGCCAGCTGCACAGCCGCACCCCGGGCCACCCGGAGTACGGCTACACCCCAGGCGTTGAAACCACCACCGGCCCGCTCGGCCAGGGTATCGCCAACGCCGTGGGCTTCGCCCTGGCAGAAAAAGTACTGGCTGCCCAGTTCAACCGTGACGGCCACACCATCGTCGACCACAACACCTACGTGTTCCTCGGCGACGGTTGCATGATGGAAGGTATCTCCCATGAAGTCGCCTCGCTGGCCGGCACCCTGGGCCTGAACAAGCTGATCGCCTTCTATGACGACAACGGCATCTCCATCGATGGCGAAGTGCACGGCTGGTTCACCGACAACACCCCGGCGCGCTTCGAG
>NZ_JBJJLR010000093.1:0-4507 GCF_046230975.1 Pseudomonas sp. KCJK9058 | reverse complement strand
TCATCATCCAGACCCACCTGGCCGACCACCCACTGTTGGTCCAGCTAACCGAGCAAGGCTACTTCGCCTTCGCCGAACAGGCCCTGGACGAACGCCGAGCCGCCGGGCTGCCGCCCTACTCGCACCTGGCCTTGCTGCGTGCCGAAGCACACAAGCCGGGGCAGGCCGAAGGTTTCCTCGACGAAGCCTGTGCCGCCGCCGAGCGCCTGGTGGCCGAACAGCACCTGCCGGGCATCGAACTGCTGGGCCCGGTACCGGCGCCCATGGAGCGCCGCGCCGGACGATTCCGCGCACAATTGTTGATACAGGCCAATACCCGGGCGCCGTTGCATCGACTGATCAGCGCCTGGTTGCTAGTGTTGGAACAGTTGCCGAGCGGGCGCCAGGTGCGCTGGTCGCTGGATGTCGACCCGGTAGACCTGTATTGAGCTGCAAGCTGCGAGTGACCAGCGGCAAGCAAGCGCCGGGCGGGTGCGATGCCGCTTTTTCTTGCCGCTTGTGGCCCCCAGCTTGCCGCCCAAAGGTTGGCAACCTGCTCCCGGCAACGGATAATGCCCAGTTTTTCCACCTGCGCATCCAGGCGCTCACCGCGCTTGCGGTCGAAAAGAGATCCCCATGAAAGACACCATTCGCCAGCTGATCCAGCAAGCCCTCACCCAACTCGTCACCGACGGTGTGCTGCCTGAAGGGCTGTCGCCGGCGATCCAGGTGGAAAACGCCCGGGACAAGACCCACGGCGACTTCGCCAGCAACATCGCCATGATGCTGGCCAAGCCGGCCGGCATGAAGCCGCGCGACCTCGCCGAAAAACTGATCAACGCCCTGCCGGCCAGCGCCGACATCAGCAAGGTCGAGATTGCAGGCCCCGGCTTCCTCAACTTCTTCCAGAACACCGACGCCCTGGCCAACCGCCTGGATGCCGCCCTGGCCGACGCCCACCTGGGTGCACGCAAAGCCGGCCCGGCGCAAAAGGTGGTGATCGACATGTCGGCACCCAACCTGGCCAAGGAAATGCACGTCGGCCACCTGCGCTCGACCATCATCGGCGACAGCGTTGCGCGCGTGCTGGAGTTCCTGGGCGACAACGTCATCCGCCAGAACCACGTCGGCGACTGGGGTACCCAGTTCGGCATGCTGATGGCCTACCTGCAGGAAAACCCGATTACCAGCGACGAGCTGTCGGACCTGGAAAACTTCTACCGCGCGGCGAAGAAACGCTTCGATGAATCGGAGGAGTTCGCCACTCGCGCCCGCGGCCTGGTGGTCAAGCTGCAAGCCGGTGACCCCGAGTGCCTGGCCCTTTGGACACGCTTCAAGGACATCTCGCTGTCGCACTGCCAGAAGACCTACGAGCTGCTCAACGTCAAACTGACCATGGCCGACGTGATGGGCGAAAGCGCCTACAACGACGACTTGGCCAACGTGGTGGCCGACCTCAAGGCCAAGGGCTTGCTGGTCGAAGACCAGGGCGCCCAATGCGTGTTCCTCGACGAGTTCAAGAACAGCGAAGGCGACCCCCTGCCGGTGATCGTGCAGAAGGCTGACGGCGGCTATCTGTACGCCACCACCGACCTGGCTGCCGTGCGTTACCGCAGCAACGTGTTGAAGGCTGACCGCGCACTGTACTTCGTCGACCAGCGCCAGGCCCTGCACTTCAATCAGGTGTTCGAAGTGGCCCGCCGCGCTGGCTTCGTCGGCCACCCGATGCAAATGGAGCACATGGGCTTCGGCACCATGAACGGCGCCGACGGCCGCCCGTTCAAGACCCGTGACGGCGGCACCGTGAAGCTGATCGACCTGCTCACCGAGGCCAAGGAGCGCGCCTACGCGCTGGTCAAGGAAAAGAACCCGAGCCTGGCCGACGACGAACTGCGCCACATCGGCGAGGTGGTGGGCATTGGCGCGGTGAAATACGCCGACCTGTCCAAGCACCGCACCAGTGACTACAGCTTCAACTTCGAGCTGATGCTCAACTTCGAAGGCAACACCGCCCCTTACCTGCTGTACGCTTACACCCGCGTAGCCGGCGTGTTCCGCAAGCTGGGCAAAGGCTTTGACGAAGTCGACGGCAAAATCGTGCTGCACGCAGCCCACGAGCAGGACTTGGCCGCGCGCCTGGCGCAGTTTGGCGAAATCCTCAACAACGTCGCCGAAAAAGGCACGCCGCACGTGCTGTGCAGCTACCTGTACGACTTGGCCGGCCTGTTCTCGAGCTTCTACGAGAACTGCCCGATCCTCGCTGCCGAAACCCCTTCGCAGCAGCAGAGTCGGCTGCGCCTGGCCGCCCTGACCGGCCGCACCCTCAAACAAGGTCTGGAACTGCTCGGCCTGGAAACCCTGGAGCGCATGTAAGTTGGCTGCCAAGAAAAAACCTGCCCCGAAACGCGGCGCCAGCCGCCAGACGGCACCGGCCAAACAGCCGATCCCCGGCTGGGTATGGCTGGCGGTCGGCCTGACCGTAGGCGCGTTCATCGTGTTCCTGATGAAGCTCGAACCCGGTGGCGATGACATCAAGCGCACCAAGCCCGAGCAGGAGAAACCGGCGAAAACGGCCGAAGCCGGCAAGCCCGCGCAAGCTACCCCGCAACAGCCGGTGAAGCCGAAGTACGACTTCTACACCCTGCTGCCGGAGTCTGAGGTGATCGTGCCGCCGGAAGCCGTACCGGAGAAAACGCCACCGGTGCCGGCCCAGCCGGTAACCCCGGTGACACCAGCAGAAGCGGCAAAAATCGACACGGCGAGGGCCCAGGCAGCGCTGCTCGGCCAGACCCCGCCGCCGCCACCGCCTGTGATCAAGCCGGCGGCGACCACGCAGTACTTCCTTCAGGCCGGCTCGTTCCGCAAGCAGGCCGATGCTGACAAGGTACGGGCACAGATCATCCTGCTGGGCCAGTCCGTGAAAGTGGAGTCGGGCACGGTCAAGGATGAAACCTGGTACCGCGTGCTGGTCGGGCCGTTCAGCAACCGCGAGCAGTTGACCGGGGCACAGAAGCAGCTGGCTGGGGCCGGATTCAGCAACCTGTTGCTGCAACAGCGGCAGACCCGCCAGTAACAAAGAAGGCCTTGCCGCGGCGGCGCGACAAGGCCTTTTTTATGGGGGACGGGCTTGCCCCTGAATGGGCTCTAAAACAGCCCCGGTACCGTCAGCCCCGCCCCGCATTCCTCTCGGACACCTGGCTGTTCAACGTCCAGAAGTCATACAGCACCCCCACCAGGAACAACCCGCCGGTAAAGAAGTAGATGATCGCGGTGATCCATTTGCCCTGATACAGCCGGTGCAGGCCAAACACCCCCAGGAAGGTCAGCAGAATCCAGGCGATGTTGTAGTCGATACGCCCGGACTGAAACCTCAGGTCGGCTTCACGGTCCATGGACGGGATCAGGAACAGGTCGATCAACCAACCAATGCCCAGCAAGCCGAAGGTGAAGAACCAGATGGTCCCGGTAATCGGCCTGCCGTAATAGAAACGATGGGACCCGGTGAAGCCGAAAATCCACAGCAGGTAGCCAATGGTTTTGCTGTGGGTGTCGTGAAAGGGCACCCCCTGTTGATAACTGTTCATTCATAGCCCCCGTGGGTTATCCGAAAATTTTCTAAGAAAAAATGTGACTTTCTCGTCGCTACCCGACATACGGCGCCTAGGCAATCGACCAACGGATCAATAACTGATCAAAAAGCTGTTATAAAGTTGCGCGCCCAACACATAACTATTCATAAGAGCTTCATCTATGCCGCCTTTGATCAAGACATGGCTGACCCTCTGCCTATTATTGCCCCTGGCCGCCCACGCCACCAATCGTGAGCAACGTCTTCCCAATGGTTTCACCGGCTACACGACCAACGCGTCGGTGAAACACGCACCCGCCAAGCAGACCGCGCTGCGCGCCCGCCCAAGCAATGCCGTCAGCAACCGCGGTGCGAATGTCGCCGCCATGTCGCCGAAGCAAAGCAGCGATGTGCTGAGCCGTGCGGTAAATGTGCTCGGTACCCCTTATGTTTGGGGCGGCAGCAGCCCGAAAAAAGGCTTTGACTGCAGCGGGCTGGTCAAATACGCCTTCAACGACGTCGCCGACGTCGACCTGCCGCGCACCTCCAATGCCATGGCCCAGGGCCATGGGGTGAAGGTGGCCAAGGGTGATCTGAAGCCTGGCGACCTGATCTTCTTCAACATCAAGAGCCGTCGGGTCAATCACGTCGCCATCTACCTGGGTAACGACCGCTTCATCCACGCGCCACGCCGTGGCAAGCGGGTGAGTATCGACACCTTGAGCAAGCCTTACTGGCAGAAGCACTACGTGGTGGCCAAACGGGTGCTGCCGAAAGAGCAGCAGCAGCTGAGTCTGGCCAAGCGTTAATCTGATCGGCGCTATTCGGTACCGGCCCCTTCGCGGGCACGCCCGCTCCCACAGCTACCGCGTCGCTCTCGCGGGCAGCGCCATACCTGTGGGAGCGGGCGCGCCCGCGAAAGGGCCTTTGCAGGTACTACAAGCCTTTGATCAACCCTCG
>NZ_JBJJLR010000092.1:0-7006 GCF_046230975.1 Pseudomonas sp. KCJK9058 | reverse complement strand
CCTTGCGTTGCGATTGGGCCGCAAAGCGGCCCGGGTTTCGGCATCACGGCTACATTTGTGGGGCTGCTGTGCAGCCCTATCGCGACGCAAGGCCGCTCCCACAAAGAGTCGTGCAGGCTTGCAGGGCAGTGGTTAGAACCCGGCCTCCAGGCTCAGCAGGTCCTGCACCGTCTGGCGCCGGCGGATCATCCGCAGGGCACCGTTCTCGATCAGGAACTCCGGCAGCAGCGGCCGGCTGTTGTAGTTCGACGACATCGACGCGCCATAGGCCCCGGCATCGTGGATCACCAGCAGGTCGCCCACCTGTGCCTGAGGCAGGTCCTGCGGGGTCAGCGCCTGGTCATCCTGAGTGAACACGTCACCCGATTCACACAACGGCCCGGCCACCACGGTCGGCTGGCGCGGGCGATCTACTGCCTGGCCATCGGCATCGAGCAGGGTCATGCCGTGGTAGGCGCCGTACATCGCCGGGCGCATCAGGTCGTTGAAGCCGGCATCGATCATGACGAAGGTATTGCGCCCCACCTGTTTCACGGCACGGACTTCGGCCACCAAGTAGCCCGACTCCGCCACCAGGAAGCGCCCGGGTTCGATCTCCATGCGCACCGGGTGGCCGAGCATCGCTTCGATCTCCTTGCGCGCCACCGCCCAGGTCTGCGCATAACGCTGCAGGTCGACCGGTTTGTCGGTGCTGCGGTAAGGCGTGGAAAGCCCGCCGCCGATGGAGAACGCCTCGATGTCCACGCCCAGGCGGCCGATCAGCTCGATCATCGAGCGGGCCACCTGTTCCAGGTGCTGGTAGTCCACCCCGGAACCAATGTGCATGTGCACGCCCACCAGGTGCAGGCCATGGGCCTTGATGCACGCCAGCGCCTCGTCCAGCTCTTCGTGCCAGATGCCATGCTTGCTGTTTTCGCCGCCGGTATTGGTCTTGCGGCTGTGGCCATGGCCGAAGCCCGGGTTGATGCGGATCCACACGCGGTGGCCGGGCGAGCGTTCACCCAGTTGGCGCAGCATGTCAATGGAGCCGGCATTGACTTCGATCTTTGACGCCACCACGCGCTCCAGGGTGGGCCGGTCCAGCGCGTCGCAGGTCAGCACCACGCCGGCAGGGTCACCGTCCACGCTCGCACCCGCAGCGAAGGCCCGCTCCATTTCACCCAGCGACACGGCGTCCAGCACCAGGCCATGGGCGCGCATCAGGCGTAGCACATGCAGGTTGGGGTTGGCTTTCTGGGCGAAGCGCACGGTGTCGAATACGTTCAACTGCTCGACACGCTCGGCGATGGTGCTGGCGTCGTACGCCCAAAGCGGCGAGCCGTGCTGGCGAACCGCCTCGGCCAGAAGGGTGAAGGGTGCGGTCATGGTGGCGTTACTCGTATAAGGAAGGCCACGAGGATGAATCAAAGCGGGAATTCAGAAAAATAGCTTTTTTTCTGCCGGTCATTCATATCTGATATGCCCATTGTCGACTCACCGGGTGCTGCCGTGAAACTGTCCGTCCGCCACATCGAAGTGTTCCGCGCCATCATGGCCGCTGGCAGTGTCACGGGTGCGGCGCGCTTGCTGTTCACCTCGCAGCCCACCGTCAGCCGCGAACTGGCGCGGCTGGAGCAGGTGACTGGCCTGAATCTGTTCGAGCGCGAGGGCGGGCGCCTGGTGGCGACGGCCCAGGCGCTGCTGTTGATCGAAGAGGTCGAGCGCGCCTACGTCGGGCTGGAGCGGATCGATCGCTTTGCCCAGGCCATCCGAAACTTCGAGCAGGGCCGGCTGGCCATCACCTGCCTGCCGCTGTTCTCGCAAACCTTGTTGCCCAAGGCTTGCCAGCGCTTTCACCAGCAGCACAGCGGCGTGAGCGTGAGCATTCTGGCGCAGGAGTCGCCTTTGCTGGAGGAGTCACTGGTTGCCCAGCAGCATGACCTTGGCCTGACTGAAGTCGAACAGATACCGCGCGGCGCGTATGGTGAATTGCTGTTCAGTGCCAACATGGTGTGCGTGTTGCCCGAGCATCACCCGCTGCAGGTGAAGGCTGAACTGGAGCTGAGTGATTTCCATGAGGTCGATTTCATCAACCTGGCCAGCCTGGATACCTACCGCCAGCGCTTGGATCAGCACTTTCGTGCGGCCGGGGTTAACCGACGCACGGTCATCGAGACCACCAGTGCCGCTTCGGTGTGCGCCATGGTCAGGCAAGGCCTGGGGGTGGCGATCATCAACCCACTGAGCGGGCTGGAGGCGGCGCAAGGCGGGTTGCCGATCCGCAGGTTACGGGTTTCGGTGCCCTATCAGGTGATGCTGATACGCCCGGACCATCGGCCGGCATCGGCAGCGGTGGAGCCGTTTTGCGAGGCGTTGCGGGTGCAGGCCGAAGAGATGCAGCAGGCGCTGGCCTGATCATTGTGGGGGCGGCCTTGCGTCGCGATGGGGCCGCAAAGCGGCCCCAGCAATCTATGCATGATGCCGAGATCCTGGGGCCGCTGCGCGGCCCTATCGCGACGCAAGGCCGCTCCCACAGGGATCGCGCCAGCTTTTAGAAATTGAGCAAGACAGTTGCTCCCACAGGGTGTGTGCTCGCGGTCCTTGCAATAAGCCCCGCCTCTCGCGACAATGCGATCAATTCCCATTAATATTGCGGTCTTGACGCCATGGCAACGCTCGATCCCCAGGCCCTGCACCAGCTGTACAGCGAAAACAACAGCTGGCTGAAGGGCTGGCTGCGCGCCCGCCTGGGCAACGCCGCCGACGCTTCCGACCTGGCGCACGACACGTTCTTGCGGGTAATGACCGCGCGTAACCCGTTGCCGATCCGTGAGCCGCGCAGCTACCTCAGCGCTATCGCCCGCGCCCTTCTGATAGACAAAGCTCGCCGTCGCATCATCGAAAAAGCTTACCTGCAAGCGCTGGCCCTGCGTCCGGAACCGGTAGAGGTGTCTCCGGAGGTGCGCTTGTCCATCATAGAGATGCTGGTGGCCGTGGACAGCCTGCTCGACGAACTCGGCGCCAAGACCCGCGCCATCTTCCTTGCCGTTCAACTCGAAGGCCTGACCTACGGCGCTGCGGCCGAGCGCTTCGGCGTGTCGATCACCACCGTGAAGAATCACCTGATCAAGGCCATGACTCGCTGCCTGCTGGCAGTCGAAGGCTGACGCCCATGGATCTCAAGACACTCGAAGCCGCTGCCACCTGGTATGTTCAGCTCAACGACGGCGCCAATAGCGAGGCCCGCACCCAGGCCTGGCGACAGTGGCTGCAGGCCAGCCCCCTGCACGCAGCCGCCTGGGCGCGGGTAGAAAAGCTGCAGCAGCAATGGGCCATGGTGCCGCCGCAGGCGGCGCTGTCCGGCCTTGGCGCGGCCCAGGCGCAGCGGCGTGACGTGCTGAAAGTGCTGGGCCTGCTGATGGCCATGGGGGGCGGCAGCTGGCTGGCGGCCGAGCAGGTGCCCTATCGTGCCTTGCTGGCCCAGCACAGTACCCGCAGCGGCGAGCGCCGCGCCCTGCACCTGGAGGATGGTTCACAGCTGGAACTGAACGTGGATACCGCGCTGGATGTGCGCTACGCCACAAAGGTGAGGGCGATTCATCTGTATCAGGGGGAAATTCTGGTGCGTCCGGTCAGCGATCGTCAGCAGCGCCCGTTTATCGTGCACACCGATGACGGCAGCGTACTGGCCCGCAGTACCGCGTTCAGCGTCCGCAAACTGGCGCAGGAGACCCGCGTGGGTGTGCTTGAGGCCAGCGTCGAAGTTCGCCCCCTGCGCCACCCTGATCGAGTGCTGCAACTGCACGCTGGCCAGCAAGTGAGTTTTGATCAGGATGTCGTCCTCGACGCCCATGCCCTCCCCGCCGATTCCACGGCCTGGTTGCAAGGCATGCTCAGCGTGAACGACTGGCGCCTTGGCGATTTCCTCGAAGAACTGGGGCGCTATCGTCCAGGTGTGCTGCGCTGTGCCTCGTCGATCCAGGCCATGAGCATTTCCGGTGCGTTCCGCATTGACGACACCGATATCGCCCTGGCCAACCTGCCGAAAACCTTGCCCGTGAAAGTGCGCTTCTTAAGCCGCTACTGGGTGAGTGTGGAGCCCGCCTGAGCAACTGCGGAAAAACTTTCGCCGCAATCTTGCTGATTTCTATTCTCGTCCGTCCCTGACACAAGCCGCGACGACAGCGACTTTCTGCCATGACTCGGAAGGACCACGAAATGCCACACCTGCACCCTACCCCAGCAACCAAGCTCAGCCAGGCCGTCCGCCTGGTGCTGTTCGGCATGTCCCTGGCCAGCGCGCCCGGCCTGTTGCTGATGCCTGCCCAGGCAATGGCCCAAAGCCAGGCCACCTACCATGTCCCCGCTGGCTCACTGGGCAACGCCATCACCCAGTTTGGCGTACAGGCGGGTGTGACCATTTCGTTCGACACCGCACAGACGCGCAACCTCGACAGCGCGGGCCTAGAAGGCAGCTTCAGTGTCGAGGAAGGTCTGGCTCGGCTGCTGGGCAACAGTGGCCTGCAGGCGCAGCGTCAGGGTAATGGTGGCTATGTGCTGGTCGCTGCGCAAAACGGCTCGGCCATGGAACTGGCGCCGATGAACATCGACGCCAACCGCCTGGATGCGACCAGCGAAGGCACCCAGTCCTACGCCGCCCGTGCCATCACCATCGGCAAGGGCGTACACACGCTGAAAGAAACCCCGCAGTCGGTCACCGTGATGACCCGCAAGATGCTCGACGACCAGAACCTCAACACACTGGAGCAGGTACTGGACAAGACCCCGGGCATCACCGTGTATGACTCGCCCATGGGCGGCAAGTATTTCTATTCCCGTGGTTTCAACCTGGATGGCCAGTACCAGTACGACGGCGTGCCCTTGGACGTGGGCGGCAACTACGTGCAGGCCAACAGCTTTTCCAGTGACATGGCGTTCTATGACCGCGTCGAGGTGCTTAAAGGTGCGGCCGGCATGATGAAAGGCTCTGGCTCCTCCGCCGGGGGCGTCAACTTCGTGCGCAAACGGGGGCAGGAAAAAGCCGCCACCACCGTCACCCTGTCAGCCGGCAGCTGGGACAACTACCGCGGGCAAGTGGACGTGGGCGGCCCGCTGAACGCGTCGGGCACCGTGCGGGGGCGCGCCGTGGCGACGCTGCAGGACCGCCAGTACTTCTATGACACGGCCAAGCGCCAGGACCAGATACTGTACGGCGCCATCGACTGGGACGTCACGGCCGACACCACCGTGGGCGCTGGCCTGGCTTACGAGGATGTCGATGCCACCCCTTGCTACGCCGGCCTGCCACGCTACGCCGATGGCAGTGACCTGAAGCTGTCGCGCTCCACCTGCCTGGGGGCCAGCTGGAACGACATGCAAAGCCAGCGTATTACCGGCTTTGCCGACCTCAAGCACCGCTTCAACGATGACTGGACCCTGAACTTCGCCTCGATCTACACCCACAACACCCAGGACATCGAATACGCTTATTCCGAAGGCACGGTACCCGTCGGCGCCAGCACCGCCAGCATGAACGTCCGGGCCGGCCGTTTCGACTACGACCAGGACGACTACGGCTTCGATAGCTATGTCGATGGCAAGTTCGAGGCGTTCGGCCTGCAGCACGAGCTGATCATGGGTGTCAACGCCAGCCGACAGAAAACCCATGATTACTTCGCGCTGATGCTGCTGGACGGCAAGCAGGACCCGTTCAACCCATCCGCGAACTTCACACACCCGTCCAAGGCCGATTACCTGGTCAACCCGAGCCGCGGTGGCAGTGTGCCAACCGATACCACTACCACCCAGTACGGCACTTACGCCAACCTGCGCCTGAAACTGGCAGAGCCACTGACCTTGGTGCTGGGCGCGCGGGTCAGCTGGTACCGTAACAAGAGCGACTCCTATACCCAGTTCTACGATTACTGGGTGCATAATCGCAGCCAGGAAAACGGTCAGGTCACGCCGTTTGCCGCCGTGCTGTACGACCTGAACGAGCAGTGGACCGCCTATGCCAGCTACGCCGACATCTTCCAGCCACAGAGCGACAAGGTGAATGCCGAGCGGCAGGCGTTACAGCCAAAGACCGGCGCCAACTATGAAGTCGGCATCAAGGGCGAGCTGCTCGACGGCGCGTTGAACACCTCCTTCAACCTGTTCCGCACTGTCGAGAATCACCGCGCAGAAACGGACTACGTCGATACCTGCCCCTCAGGCGACGGGTATTGCTACAACGACAGCGGCAAGGTACGCGCACAGGGGTTCGAAGCCGAGATCAGCGGCTCGCCGATCGAGCGGTTGCAGCTGTTGGCGGGCTACACCTACACCCAGACGAAGTACCTGAGTACCATCGAAGACACTGACCCGACCGAACTGACCTTCACCTCCAGCTTCATCCCACGGCACATGCTCAAGGTATGGGGTGACTACCAGCTGGGCGGTGCTCTGGAGCGCTGGACCCTCGGCGCAGGCCTGAACAGCCAGAGCGAGAACTTCCGTACCACCGGCACTACCCGTGTCGAGCAGGCGGGCTACACCGTGTGGAACGGCCGTGTGCAGTACCGCCTCGACCCGAACTGGACTGTCGCGCTCAACGGCAACAACCTGTTCGACAAGAAGTACTACGCCACCATCGGCGCGCCGGCGTGGGGCAACTTCTATGGTGAACCGCGCAATTTCATGGTGACATTGCAAGGGGCGTTCTGAAGTACTTTCCGGGGAACGATCGGGCCGCTTTGCGGCCCTGTCTGGATGCGGACCGTATTTAAAATAGCGACCAGGGTGGCGCCTCCACCCAGTAACGATGGGCCTGCCCCCTGACAGCGGACGGGTTGACGTGAAAGGCGATGAAAACCCTGGTAACGTCAACGATACCGCTTAATCAGAAATTTCCTACGCACCTATCGGAAGCGCAATGCTCCTTTGAGAAGTGATTCCTCGCTAGTGTCCAGCCTCGGGTCGAATGCAACGCTTGCATGCATTTGATGATCATCCCTGCTCGCTGGAGCTATACATGGACTCGTTGAAA
>NZ_JBJJLR010000091.1:0-7220 GCF_046230975.1 Pseudomonas sp. KCJK9058 | reverse complement strand
TGCTGGCAGCGGTTTTTGTGGCACTTTCGGGCCAACGGTGACGATCACCAGTTTATCGGCTGACAGGTGTTTGTTCATGGCTGCCTTGACCTGTTCGACGGTAAGGGCCTGGGACTGTTGCATGAAGTCCTCTAGCCAGGTCAGCGGCAAGTTGTAGAAGCCGATCGCGCCCAGTTGGCCGACGATGCTGGCATTGCTGGCATTGGACAGCGGGAAGCTGCCGGCCAGCTCGCGCTTGGCATCGTCCAGTTCCTGTTGGGTAGGGCCCGTCTTCAGGTAGTCGGCGAGAATGCCTTGCACCAGCTTGAGCGTACCTTCGCTGAGCTCGGCACGGGTTTGCAGGTTGATCATGAACGGGCCGCGTACCTGCATCGGGCTGAATACCGAGTAAACGCCGTAGGTCAGGCCACGCTTCTCTCGCACCTCGCTCATCAGCCGGGTACCGAAGGCGCCACCCCCAAGGATCTGGTTGCCCAGCGACAGGGCTGGCCAGTCCGGGTCCTGGCGGTCGATCCCCAGTTCGGCCAGCATCAGGTGGGTCTGCTTGGACGGGAAGTCGATGTGGGTCAGGCCGGCCTTGGCGTCTGTGGGTTGGGCCGGTGCGGCCAGCGCAGGGCCCTTGGGCAGGCCGGCAGACACCTGGGCGGCGATGGCTTCGGCCTCTGCACGGCTGAGGTCGCCGACCAGGGCGATTACCGCATTGCCGCCGGTATAGGCCTTGGCGTGGAACGCGCGCAGCTGGGCAAGGCTTATGCCCGTGATGCTCTCTGCGGTGCCGTCGCTTGGGTGGGCGTAGGGGTGGTCGCCATAGAGCTTGCCGAAAAGGGCCTTGCCGGCGATCTTGCCGGGGTTTTGTTTCTCATATTCGAAGCCAGCCAGCATCTGGTTCTTGATGCGCTTGAGGGCATCCTCAGGGAATGTTGGCTTGCCCGCCACCTCTGTAAACAGTTTGAGGGCCGGTTCGCGCTTGTCCTTGGTACTGAGGCTGCGCAGCGATGCGACGGCCATGTCGCGGTAGGAACCGTTGCCAAAGTCTGCGCCCAGGCCTTCGAAGCCCTCGGCGATGGCGGTGACGTCCTTGCCGGCCACGCCCTCGTTGAGCATGGCGTTGGTCAGAGCGGCCAGGCCTGGCGTGCCGCCGTCCTGGCTGCTGCCGGCAGCGAAGGTGACGCGCAGGTCGAACATGGGCAGTTCGCGGGCCTCGACGAACAGCACCCGGGCACCTTCGGCGGTGTTCCAGTGCTGGATGTTCAGCTGACGCCGGCTGGGTGCCTTGCCATTCAGTTCGGCCAGCGACTGCAAGGTGTTGGCCGGACGGGCTGCGCTGCTGTCGGCCTTGGCAGCGTTATCGGCCATGGCCGGAGCGGCCAGCACTGCCGCCAGCGCCAGGGCACGAATGCCCGTGGCCAGCAGGGTTGGGCGTGGTGCGCGGCGATCACTCATGGGCGGACTCCTCGGGCAGTACATGGGCAACGCTCAGGCGTTCGCGGGTGAAGTAGGTGCGCGCGGCGTTCTGGATGTCCTGCGGGGTGACGCGCTTGAGCTCGTCCAGTTCGCTGTCGATCAGCTTCCAGGACAGGCCGACGGTTTCCAGCTGGCCGATGGTGGTGGCCTGGCTGCTGATGGAGTCGCGGTCGTAGACCAGGCCGGCGATGACCTGGGCGCGTACGCGTTCCAGCTCTTCGGCGCTGGGGGGTGTGCTCTTGAGTTCTTCAAGCAGCTGCCAGATGCCTTTCTCGACGTCGGCGAGGGTTTTCTGCTTCTGCACATTCGGCGTCGCCGAGATCAGGAACAGGCTGTCGCCGCGGGTGAAGGCGTTGTAGCTGGACGACGCGCCGGCCACCAGTTCCTGGCCACGCTCCAGGCGGGCCGGCATGCGGGCGCTGTAGCCGCCGTCGAGCAGTGCCGAGATCAGGCGCAGGGCATGTACCGTCCGAGGGTCCTTGGCGGTGGGCAGGCCGGGCACGTTGAAGCCGTAGATCAGGCTTGGCAGCTGGGTTCGCACGTGCAGGGTCAACTGGCGCCAACCAGGTTCGGCCAGCTCCAGAGGCAGCTTGGCTGGCGGTACGGCGCGTTTGGGAATATTGCCGAAATACTTCTGCGCCAGGCCCTTGACCTCGTCGGCGGTGACATCACCGACCACCACCAGGGTGGCGTTGTTGGGGGCGTACCAGGACTCGTACCAGTGGCGCAGTTCCTCAACTTTCATGCGCTCCAGGTCGGCCATCCAGCCAATGGTCGGCGTGTGGTAGCCGCTGGCCGGGTAGGCCATGGCGCGGAACAGCTCGAATGCCTTGGCATTGGGCTGGTCGTCGGTGCGCAGGCGGCGTTCTTCCTTGATGACCTCGATTTCGCGGCTGAACTCGTCGGCAGGCAGGCGCAGGCTGGCAAGGCGGTCCGCCTCCAGTTCCAGGGCTACCGGCAGGCGGTCGCGGGCCAGCACTTGGTAATAGGCGGTGTAGTCGTCGCTGGTGAAGGCGTTTTCATCGGCGCCGAGGTCACGCAGAATGCGCGAGGCCTCGCCGGGGCCGACCTTGGCGCTGCCCTTGAACATCATGTGTTCCAGCGCATGGGACAAGCCGGTCTGGCCCGGGGTCTCGTAGCTGGAGCCGACCTTGTACCAAATCTGCGAGACCACCACCGGGGCGCGATGGTCTTCGCGGACCACGACCTTCAGGCCATTGTCGAGGATGAATTCGTGGGTGGGTTGCACATCGGCGGCAAAGGCCGCGAGCGGCAGGCAGAGCGTGCCGAGCAACAGGCCAGCGGCGCGGCGGGCTAGAGCGTTCATACGGTGTTTAACCTGTTCGGCGGCCCGCTGGGTTTAGCGTCGGCGGGCCAGGAGGTGCTAGGATACTGATCCGGTTGCCTGGCGACCATGCCTGTCGCCGTTCTGGCCCACAGGACACTAAGTCAAAACGTTGCGCATGAACCAGCCGGCTTCAAGATAGTCTGTTCTGCGTAGAGAGAATTCCCGATTGGCCATAGCTGGCCTATCGCTACCCTGAGATAGCCGTCTTCCATGTTTGGTTCCAACGACGACAAAAAAGCGCCGGCCGAGGCTGGTGAGAAGAAAGGCCTGTTCAGCTGGTTTCGCAAGAAGCCGCAGCCACCTGCGGGAGCGGGCGTGCCCGCGCATGAACCCCCCGCTGTCGAGCAGTCTGCAGCCGCTCCGGTCGAGGGATCTGCCGCCGAAGCGCCACAGGCCCCCGAACCCGTTCAGGCCCCTGCTGCCCCACAGCTGGCTGAGCCGCAGCCGGTCGCCGCACCGGCCCGGCCCCCGGTAGTCGAGGCCTCCGTCCCTGAACCGGTTGCGTCGCAGCCGTTGCAGGCGCCTGAGCCAGAGCCGGTCGCATCCCAGCCGCTGGTGGCACCTGCACCGCAGCCGGTTGCGTCCATGCCCTTGCAGGCGGCCCCTGTCGAGTCTGCCCCTGTCGAGGCCGCAGCGCCGGTCAGCAACCTGGTGCTGCCGGTTGCCGAAGAGCCCGTGGCCCTGGTGCCGGACCTGGAGCCGAAGGCACCGCCCGCAATCCCGGAACGCGCGGCACCCGCCCCTGTTGCTGCACCCGTCGAACAGGCCAAGCCCGGCTTCTTCGCGCGCCTCAAGCAAGGCCTGTCCAAGACCAGTGCCAGCATCGGCGAGGGCATGGCCAGCCTGTTCCTCGGCAAGAAGGTCATCGACGACGACCTGCTCGACGAAATCGAGACGCGCCTGCTGACTGCCGACGTGGGTGTGGAGGCTACCTCGGCCATTGTCCAGAACCTGACCCAGAAGGTCGCGCGCAAGCAGTTGGCCGATGCCGATGCCCTGTACAAATCGTTGCAGGAAGAACTGGCTGCGCTGCTGCGCCCGGTCGAGCAGCCGCTGAACGTACAGGCCCAGAACAAACCCTATGTGATCCTTGTGGTTGGCGTGAACGGCGCCGGCAAGACCACCACCATTGGCAAGCTGGCGAAAAAGCTGCAACTGGAAGGCAAGAAGGTCATGCTGGCTGCCGGTGATACCTTCCGCGCCGCCGCGGTCGAGCAGTTGCAGGTGTGGGGCGAGCGTAACCAGATTCCGGTGATCGCCCAGCACACGGGTGCCGACTCTGCTTCGGTCATCTTCGATGCCGTGCAGGCCGCCAAGGCCCGTGGCGTCGACGTGCTGATCGCCGACACTGCCGGCCGCCTGCACACCAAAGACAACCTGATGGAAGAGCTGAAGAAGGTCCGCCGGGTCATCGGCAAGCTCGACGTTGAGGCGCCGCACGAGGTGCTGCTGGTGCTTGACGCCGGCACCGGCCAGAACGCCATCAGTCAGGCCAAGTACTTCAACCAGAGCGTCGAGCTGACCGGCCTGGCCCTGACCAAGCTGGACGGCACTGCCAAGGGCGGGGTGATCTTCGCCCTGGCCAAGCAGTTCAACATCCCGATCCGTTTCATCGGCGTCGGTGAAGGCATCGACGACCTGCGTACCTTCGAAGCCGAGCCGTTCGTCAAGGCTCTGTTCGCCGAGCGAGATTGACCATGATCCGATTCGAGCAGGTTGCCAAGCGCTATCCCAACGGTCATGTGGGGTTGCATGAGCTGAGTTTCCGGGCGCGCCGGGGCGAATTCCTGTTCGTCACCGGCCACTCGGGCGCAGGCAAGAGCACCCTGCTGCGCCTGTTGCTGGCCATGGAGCGCCCGACCAGCGGCAAGCTGATGCTGGCAGGGCAGGACCTTGGCCAGATCAGCAATGCGCAAATCCCGTTCCTGCGCCGGCAAATCGGCGTGGTGTTCCAGAACCACCAGTTGTTGTTCGACCGCACCGTGTTCAACAACATTGCCTTGCCGCTGCAGATTCTCGGCCTGTCCAAGGTCGAGATCGCCAAGCGCGTGGACTCGGCGCTGGAGCGCGTGTCGCTGTCCGACAAGGGCGAGCTGTTCCCGGCCGACCTTTCCACCGGGCAGCAACAGCGGGTGGGTATCGCCCGCGCCATCGTTCACCAGCCGGCTCTGCTGCTGGCCGACGAACCCACCGGTAACCTCGACCCGCGCCTGGCTGCAGAGATCATGGGCGTGTTCGAGGACATCAACCGCCTGGGCACGACGGTATTGATCGCCAGCCACGACCTGGCACTGATCGCGCGCATGCGCCACCGCATGCTGACCTTGCAACGCGGCCGCTTGATCGGCGATGGGGAGGCCGGGCAATGAACACTACACGCACGCCGAAGGTTTCCGAGCGGGTCGCACCAAAACCGGCCGATCCGCAACCTGCGAAGAAAAAGCGCGGTGAAGACGATGATGGCCCGGACTTCCGCACCCTGCTGCATGCCTGGCTGGAAAGCCACCGTGCCAGCTTGGCCGACAGCCTGCGCCGCCTGGGCAAGCAGCCGATCGGCAGCTTCTTCACTTGCCTGGTCATGGCAGTGGCGCTGAGCATGCCGATGGGCCTGTCCTTGTTGCTGAAGAACGTCGAGCAGCTGGGCGGTTCGTGGCAGCGCGCTGCGCAGATTTCGCTGTACCTCAAGCTTGATGCCGGCAGCCGCGATGGCGAAGCGCTGCGCGACGAGATCAAGGGCATGCCTGGCGTGGCGGACGCCCAGTATGTCAGCCGCGAGCAGGCCCTGGAGGAGTTCCAGCAGCAGTCCGGCCTGGGCGAGGCCTTGCGCGAACTGCCAGACAACCCACTGCCGGGTGTGGTGGTGGTAACCCCGACCGAGGTCGACAAGCCGGCCCTGGACGCTTTGCGTCAGCGCCTGGCGGAGCTGCCGCGGGTGGACGTGGCGCAACTGGACCTAGTCTGGGTCGAGCGCCTGGCAGCCATCCTCAAGCTGGGTGACCGCTTCGTCTTCGGCCTGGCCGTGATGCTGATTTCTGCCCTGCTGTTAGTAATCGGTAACACAATTCGTCTACACATTGAAAACCGTCGTATCGAGATCGAAGTGATCAAGCTGGTCGGCGGCACTGACGCCTACGTGCGCCGGCCGTTCCTGTACATGGGCGCCCTGTATGGCCTGGGCGCAGGCCTGCTGGCGTGGGGTATCCTGGCGTTTGGCCTGAACTGGCTGAACGAGGCGGTGGTAGGGCTTTCCGGGCTGTATGGCAGTGACTTCGCCCTGGGCGGCGTTCCGGCTTCCGATGGTCTGTCGCTCTTGATCGGAGCAGTGTTGTTGGGGTATATCGGTGCATGGATTGCAGTCGCCCGCCACTTGAACGAGCTGGCGCCGCGATAGTTTTTACGTGCCAGCATTGACATTTTCTTCACTGCGGAACTTGTACCGTCGTTCCAGGTCAATGTTGGCAGCGCCCACAAGGTGCGAGTTTTGTAAGTCGGAGGTTCTTGAATGACCACATCGTTGCAACCTGCCTATGCCCTGGTACCCGGTGCAAACCTGGAAGCCTATGTGCACACGGTCAACAGCATCCCGCTGCTGACGGTCGAGCAGGAGCGTGATCTGGGCGAGCGTCTCTATTATGAGCAGGATGTCGAGGCCGCTCGTCAGATGGTGATGGCCCACCTGCGTTTCGTCGTACATATCGCCCGTAGTTATGCCGGCTACGGGTTGGCCCAGGCTGACCTGATCCAGGAAGGCAATGTCGGCCTGATGAAAGCCGTCAAGCGCTTCAACCCTGAAATGGGTGTGCGCCTGGTGTCGTTCGCTGTGCACTGGATCAAGGCAGAGATCCACGAGTTCATTCTGCGCAACTGGCGCATCGTCAAAGTGGCTACCACCAAGGCTCAGCGCAAGCTGTTCTTCAACCTGCGTAGCCAGAAGAAGCGCCTGGCGTGGCTGAACAACGACGAAGTGCATCGCGTGGCGGAAAGCCTTGGCGTCGAGCCGCGCGAAGTGCGCGAGATGGAGAGCCGTCTTAGCGGCCAGGACATGGCCTTCGATCCGGCAGCGGAAGCTGACGACGACAGCGCCTTCCAGTCGCCTGCGCATTACCTGGAAGACCACCGTTACGATCCGGCGGTGCAGTTGGAGGATGCCGACTGGAGTGACAATTCCACCAGCAACCTGCACGAAGCGCTGCAAGGTCTGGACGAGCGTAGCCGCGACATTCTTTATCAGCGTTGGCTGGCGGAAGAGAAGGCCACGCTGCATGAACTGGCAGACAAGTACAGCGTATCGGCTGAGCGTATTCGCCAGCTGGAGAAGAATGCGATGAACAAGGTCAAGGCACTGATCGCTGCCTGATCGAGTCTGGGTTGTAAAGAAAAGCCGCTGGCCCGAATGGGGTGAGCGGCT
>NZ_JBJJLR010000090.1:0-7580 GCF_046230975.1 Pseudomonas sp. KCJK9058 | reverse complement strand
TTGGGGTACTACCTCAAAATCTTTGTGGGATTGCAGATTTATTAAGCTGCGTGACTGAGATGTTGCAGGATGTCTCAGTGGCGCGCATCGTAGGCCCTCTGGTTAATAATAATAAATATATTGTTATGATGCTTAGCATCACAGTTCGTTATGAATGCATCCCGCATGAAAGGTAGCACCCCTCAATGAACCTCAAGGCATTGCGCTGCTGTGTCGAAATCGTCCGGCAAGGCAGCTTCACCAAGGCCGCGCAGCACCTGCACATCGCCCAGCCCGCGCTGAGCATGGCCGTTACCCGGCTGGAAGAAGAACTGGGGGTAACCCTGTTCAACCGCACCACGCGCAAAGTGATCCTCACGGCAGAAGGCGAGCAGTTCTTGCCGCGCATTGCCTCTGCCCTGCGCGAAATGGACGTTGCCCGGCAAGAACTGCGCGACATGGCCGACCTCAAGCGCGGTGAGGTGCGCCTGGGTATCCCGCCGATGTTCGGCCTGCACTACGTCCCCGGGTTGATGAACGCCTTCCGCAAGTCGTACCCGGGCATTGCCATGACCGTGTTCGAAGGCAGTGCCGAAGACATTGGCCATCGCCTGGAGCAACGGGAAATCGACCTGGCGCTGCTGGAGTCCCGGCGTGTACCGCCCGACAAGGAGTCGATCCTGCTGGGCAGCGACGAGATGCTGGCGTGCATGCACCCGGATCACCCCTATGCCGGCAAGGCCTACCTCACCGCCGAAGACCTGCGCAATACCGACATGGTGGTGTTCGATCGCACCTTCGTTCAACGTCATCTTCTGGATGCGTTCTTCGCCGAACATGGCATCACTTACCAGGTGGCGCTACAGAGCAACTTCGTCTCGCTGGTGGTGCAGGCCGCGCTGGACAACATGGGGGTGGCGACCCTGCTGCGCTCGGTGCAGCAACGCACGCCAGGCATCGTCGGCGTGCCGTTCCGGCCAGCACAGCAGATGAGTTTCCGGTTGTGCTGGCGCTCGGGGGAATACCTGTCGCTGGCCAGCAAGCGGTTCATCGATTTTGCTGCACAGACGCATTACCTGGAGCGGTGAGTACCAGTCTTCTGGGCGAGATGAGCAATCACCTGCTCCGCGGCACGCCCCAGGCAGCCTTTGAAAAAGTGATTGGCACCGGCGTATACCGACACTGCCCGTTGTTCAGGGCCAGCCCATTGCAGCAGGTTGGCCAGCGGTGCCATTTCATCCTGTTCACCATGGAGTAACAGGCAATCCCCAGGCAGCGGCAATGGCTCGTAATAGCGCCCTCCCGGTACATCCCCCACCGGCAGCCCCATCAATGCGACTGCCTGCAACTGCCCTTCCAGCGCACAGGCAACCCGGGCGAACACGTAGGCCCCAAAGGAAAACCCGACCAGCGCTACCGGCAGCTCGGGCTGTTGCTGATTGAAGTGACGGATGACCGCGATGCAATCCTCGGCTTCACCGATTCCCTGGTCGTGCGTGCCTTGCGTCTGCCCCACCCCACGAAAGCTCGGCCGTACCACTTGCCAGCCGGCTGCACGCAGCTGCCGTGCCAGGGTCAGTGGCACGATATGCCGTGGGCTACCGCCCAGCAGCGGTTGCGGATGGCTGACCAGCACCAGCCCTTTGGGTGGTCCGTCGGGGTAGTCGATCAACAGCTCGATCTGGCCGACGGCCCCATCGATAAGCAGCGGGTTGCGCGGGGTATCTGACATTGCAGTTGTCCTTGTGAACCGAATGTGTGGCGCGTGTACTCACCGTTTGCCGAGGGTTGGCGCGTCACCGCCCGCAGTCTAAAAGAGCAGGCGTACTCGCTGCCACAGGATCCCGTCACTTCAGCCAGGGGCGTAGCAAGCGCGCCCGAACTGAGCAGGAAACGGGCTGCAACGTCGCGGAAGCCGGGGCAGCATCCTCGACGTTGCAGCAATCGATTGACTATTATCCCGCCTTGAACGTTTCAGCATGTTTCAATAGGGATACAAATGTCAGTCCAGGAACGCCCCCCGCTCCCCAGTAAACACACCGTCGCCAAGATGGAAGCCGCCATGGCACTGGGCAGCTTTGCCATCGGCACCGGCGAATTCGCCATCATGGGCCTGATGCCCGACATTGCCAGCAATTTGCAGTTGAGCGAGCCGCAGGTGGGCCATGCCATCAGCGCGTATGCGCTGGGGGTGATGGTTGGCGCACCGACACTGGCCATTCTCGGTGCCAAACTGTTGCGCAAGCACATGCTGCTGCTGTTGATGCTGCTGTATGCCGTGGGCAACCTGGCCACGGCCTTTGCCCCCTCGTTCGGTGGCCTGGTCACATTTCGTTTCATCAGCGGCCTGCCCCACGGCGCCTACTTCGGCATTGCCGCAGTGGTCGCCTCGAGCATGGTCGCCAAGGATCAGCGCGCGGGGGCGGTTGCCCGGGTAATGATGGGCCTGACCTTGGCCATGTTGCTCGGCAACCCGGTTGCCACCTTCCTGGGCCAGTACTTCGGTTGGCGTTCGGCATTCGTGCTGGTCGGCGCGATCGCCCTGTGCACCATCGCCCTGGTCTGGCGTTTCGTGCCCCAGCGCCACGACGAAACACGCAGCGACCCGCGCAAGGAGCTACAGGCCTTTGCCCTCCCACAGGTATGGATGGCGCTGGCCATCGCTTCGATCGGTTTTGCCGGCATGTTCTGCGTGTTCAGCTACCTGGCACCGACCATGCTGCACGTGACCCAGGTGTCGCCACAGTGGATTCCGTTTGGTCTGGCGGCGTTCGGCGTGGGCGGTATCGTCGGCAACATCGCTGGCGGCAAGCTGTTCGACCGCCTGCAGTTCCGCGCCGTGGGCTTGGTACTGATGTGGTCGGTCGCCGTGCTGCTGTTCTTTACCTTCGCCGCCCAGGCGCTGTGGAGCCTGCTGCTGGGCATCGGCCTGGTGGGCACCATGATCGCGCTGGCGGCACCGCTACAGATCCGCCTCATGGACATTGCCCATGAGGCACCTAGCCTGGCAGCGGCGTCGAACCATGCGGCGTTCAACCTGGCCAATGCCCTGGGGCCATGGCTGGGAGGCATGGCGATCACTGCCGGCATGGGCTGGACCAGCACCGGGTACATCGGCGCCGCGACTGCGCTGGTTGGCCTGGGCATCTACCTGGTGGCGCGGCGGATGAAAGGCGGGCATTGAAGCCGGCAGGGTCATAAAGGGTTACCCTACCCCTTTATGCACCCGCCACTGCCGAGTCATTCATGTTCGATTGGGAAGACCTGCGCCATTTCTCCGCCTTCAGCTCGGCCGGCTCGCTGTCGGCCGCTGCCAAGACCCTGGGTGTCGACCACGCCACCGTGGCCCGGCGCATCGCCTCGCTCGAAGCTTCGCTCAAGCTCAAGCTGGTCGACCGACGTCCCCGCGCCTATGCCCTCACCCACGAAGGCCAACGTGTTGCGGAACTCGCCGAGCAGATGGCCATGTCCTCGTTTGCCCTGGCGCATTTCGCCAGCGCCGGCCAACAGACAGTGGAAGGCGAAGTGGTGCTCTCGGCACCACCGGCGCTGCTGGGCAGCATCGTCGCCCGGCGCCTGGGCGAGCTGTACCAGCGCTACCCACAGCTGCGCCTGAAGCTGGTAGGCAGCAAATCCAAGGCATCCTTGGTCCGCCGCGAAGCTGACATCAGCATCGCCCTGGCCAGGCCGACAGAGCCAACTCTGGTGGTCAGCCTGCTGGGGCACCTGGATTACCGGCTGTATGCCTCGCCCGGTTACCTGGCCAGCGCAACGGTCAGGCGCTACATCGGCTACGACGAGTCTCAGGCCCGTTCCCCACAACAGCAATGGCTCAACCTCCAGGCCGGCCAGCAGCCGTTCGCATTGCACAGCAATGATCTGCGCATCCAGGCCCAAGCCTGTGCCGGCGGCATCGGCATCGCCTGCCTGCCCGCGTTCATGGCACAGGAACACGGTCTGAAAGAGGCAGGCAGCGCCCAACAGACAATGAGCATCGAAATCTGGCTGGCCGTGCATGAAGACGTGCGCGCCACGCCGCGGATCAAGGCGGTTACCGACTTCCTTCAGCAACAGGTGCGGCCGCTGCTACGCTTGTGAATTCTTGCAGATGGCGCATGCATCAATACGGAATTTTCGCCCAACCCTGCCAGCGTTAGGCTAACTCCATCACTCACGCCCTTGAAGGAGACGACGATGCAGTACGTAAAGCTGGGTAGCACTGGGCTGGACATTTCAAGGCTGTGCCTGGGCTGCATGACCTTCGGTGAACCCGACGCCGGCACTCATCCCTGGACCTTGGGCGAAGACGCCAGCCGGCCGATCATTCGCCATGCCGTCGAGCAAGGCATCAACTTCTTCGACACTGCCAACAGCTATTCCGCCGGCACCTCGGAAATCATCCTCGGCAAACTACTGAGGGAGTTTACCCGCCGCGAAGAAACCGTGATCGCCACCAAGGTGTTCTTCCCTGCCAACATGTGGGAAGGCGCCAGCCGGCCCAATGAGCAAGGCTTGTCACGCAAGGCGATCATGGCCAACATCGACGCCAGCCTCAGCCGCCTGGGCACAGACTACGTCGACCTTTACCAGATCCACCGCTGGGATTACCACACCCCCATCGAGGAAACCATGGAAGCTCTGCATGATGTGGTCAAGGCCGGCAAGGCGCGCTACATCGGTGCATCGTCGATGTATGCCTGGCAGTTCGCCAAGGCGCAGCAGGTAGCCGCCAACCATGGCTGGAGCCGCTTCGTGTCGATGCAGAACTACCTCAACCTGATCTACCGCGAAGAAGAGCGAGAGATGATCCCGCTGTGCCTGGATCAAGGCGTCGGCCTGATGCCCTGGAGCCCGATGGCGCGCGGCCGCCTGACACGACCGCATGGGCAGCAAACCCAACGCACGCGCACCGATGTGTCCGGGCAGTCGTTCTATGAAAAGACCGAGGTGGAGGACGGCCGGGTAATCGATGTGGTCGAGCAGATCGCCAGCGAACGGGGGGTGCCGATGGCCCAGGTTGCGCTGGCCTGGGTGCTGGGTAGGGCCGGCGTTAGCGCCCCTATCGTCGGCGCCTCGAAGCCCGCCCACCTGGACGATGCCCTGGGCGCACTGTCACTGCAGCTGAGCGAGGACGAGGTGGCGCGCTTGCAGGCCCCTTACGTTCCCCACGCGGTCACCGGCTTCAAGTAGCAATGGCTTGCGGCAGTTCGATGCGCACCCGCAAGCCCCCTGTGGCGGCGGCCAGCGCGGTGATGCTGCCACCGTGCAAGGCGATGGCACGCTGGGCGATCGCCAGCCCCAGGCCGAAGCCGTCGCTGCTGTCGGTGCCACGGTCGAACGGTTCGAAGATGCGCTGCAGGCGCGCCGGGTCGACGCCCGGGCCATGGTCGCTGACGCACACCTGCAACCATTGCCCACCTGGTGCCGGTGCGGCCTCCACCAATACCGCTGTGCCGGGCTTGGTGTAGCGCACGGCATTGCGGATGACGTTCTCGAAGGCCCGGTACAGGAGTTCTTCATGGCCATGCATGAGAAACGCGCCCTGAGCCAGCAAGGACACCTGGCACTGCTTCATGCCTGCCTCGAAACGGGCATCCTCGACGATCTGCGCCAGCAGTTCGACCACATCCACGCTGGCGAAGTCGCTGTTGCCTTGACGGGACTGGGCACGGGCCAGGGTCAGCAGTTGCTCAATCAGGTCGTCCATGCGTCGCGACTCGCGCTCGACCCGCTCCAGCATGTCGGGCCGGTCAGGTTGCTGGCGCATCAGGCCGATGGCGGCATGCATGCGGGTAAGCGGTGAGCGCAGCTCATGGGAAATATCATGCAGCAGGTTCTGCTGGGCCTGCACCAGGGCCTTGAGCTGGCCGGCCATGCGGTCACAGTCCTCGGCCAGGTCGACGATTTCGTCACGGCGCTTGCCCAGCCGCGGCCTGACCCGCACATCGAAACGGCCTTGGGCAACCTGGCCCATGGCCTCGCGCAGCCAGGTCAGCGGCCGGGTCAGGTAAAAGCTGCACAACAGCGCGAACAGCGCGCTCATCACCGCCCCTGTCACAAACGGGCCAAGGTTGCGTGGGCGCGGTGCCATACCGACACGGGTGGCCACCGAAGCGCGCAGCACCAGCGGGCGGCCGTCACGGTCGAGCAGTGCCTGCTCGAAACGCGCCACGTGCACCGTTTGGCCAGCCAGCAAGCGGCCTTGATCGTCGTAAAGGCCTACTTGCACATCCTGCGGCTGTGGCGACACGTCCAGCAACTGGCGGCCGGCCCGCTCGCCATGCCGTTCGAGCAATTGCAGCTCGGTGGCCAGCAGCGAACGCAGCCCGGGTGTATCGCCGCGCAGCTCATTGAGCATGAAGGCCCCCGCCCCCACCAGGAAGGTCAGGGTGTTGGCCAGCCAGAACGCCAGGAACAGCTTCCAGAACAGACGCCGGCGCATCATTCGACGATCAGCATGTAGCCCATGCCGCGCACGCTCTGGATCCAGCTGCTGCCATCGGCACGCGGGCCAAGTTTTTGCCGGATGCTGCTGACGTGCACGTCGATGCGTCGGTCATAACGGGTCAGCGGCCGGCCCAGGGCATTGAGCGACAGGTCCTGCTTGCTGACCAGCTGACCGGCCTGGCGCGCCAGGGCTTCGAGCAGGCTGAACTCGGAGCCGGTCAGTTCCAGCGTGGCTGCGCCCCAGCGTGCCTCGCGCCGCCCCGGCCACATTTTCAATGCACCGCTGCGTACCTGTTCAGGTACCTCGGGCGCGCTGGTTTCACCCTTCAGGTGTGGCTGCACGCGGCGCAGTATCGCCCGCAGGCGCGCCACCAGCTCGCCAGGAGAGCTGGGCTTGGGTACATAGTCGTCGGCACCCAGCTCCAGGCCGGCGATGCGGTCGATGTTGTCGCCACGGGCCGTCAGCAGCAGTACCGGCACCTGGCTGCGCGCGCGCACGCGGCGTAACACTTCGATGCCCGAAATGCCGGGCAGCATGACGTCCAGCACCACCACCTGGAAGTCACCGGACAACGCCTGGGTCTCGCCTTCTTCGCCGGTGTCCACGGCCGTTGCCTGGAAGCCTTCGCGCGCCAGGTACAAAGAGAGCATTTCGGTCAGTTCGCGGTCGTCGTCGACCAGCAGCACAGGGATCATCAGGGCCAGATATCGCAATTGCAGGGGGGGTAATGATCGCCCTACGCCCCGGCACTGTCACCGCCGGCCGGTCGGACTTTACACATCTTTACCCTCGGCTAACCGCGCCGTACACAGCCCGCCCGTATCCTCATCGCCCGCTGCTTGCGGGTTGCCCGCGCTCGCCTCCCTCCAAATCCGCTTGTCTGGAACCCCCGATGAACTACCCGCGCCTGTTGCTCTCCATCCTGCTGCTGAAAGCCACGCTGGCCCAGGCCTCACCGTTCAGGATCGCCGACATTCGCGTCAACGGCCTGCAGCGGGTTTCCGCTGGCAGTGTGTTCGGTGCCTTGCCGCTGAACGTTGGCGACCAGGCCGACGACCGCCGCCTGGTGGACTCGACGCGTTCCTTGTTCAAGACCGGGTTCTTCCAGGACATCCAGTTGAGCCGCGATGGCAATGTGCTGATCATCAACGTG
>NZ_JBJJLR010000089.1:0-7685 GCF_046230975.1 Pseudomonas sp. KCJK9058 | reverse complement strand
GACGTGTAATTGAGTGTCCAGGCCGGATCACCATTGGAGTCCTTGGGAGGTGCCCTCATGAGCCTGCTGCTCGAGCCTTACACCCTGCGTCAGCTGACCTTGCCCAACCGCATCGCCGTGTCACCAATGTGCCAGTATTCAGCCGTCGATGGCTTGGCCAACGACTGGCATCTCGTCCATTTAGGCAGCCGCGCCGTCGGTGGCGCCGGCCTGGTAATCACTGAAGCCGTGGCGGTGACCGCCGATGGCCGTATCACTGCCGAAGACCTGGGCCTGTGGGACGACGCCCAGATCCCGCCGTTGCAACGCATCACCCGCTTCATCAGTGCCCAGGGGGCCGTGCCTGGCATCCAGCTGGCCCACGCGGGGCGCAAAGCCAGTACCTACCGCCCGTGGCTTGGCAAACAAGGCAGCGTCAAACTGGAGGAGGGCGGCTGGCAGCCGGTGGGGCCGTCGAAGATCGCTTTCGATCCGCAGCACACTCCGCCACGCGAGTTGAGCCAGGACGAGATCCAGGAGGTGATCGCCGCCTTCGTCGCCTCGACCGAGCGCGCCTTGAAGGCTGGATTCAAGGTGGTGGAAATCCATGCTGCCCATGGCTACCTGCTGCACCAGTTTCTGTCACCGCTAAGCAACCAGCGCCGTGACCACTATGGCAGTTGCTTCGAAAACCGTATCCGTCTGACCCTGGAGGTGGTCGAGGCCGTGCGCAAGGCCTGGCCTGCCGAATTGCCGCTGTTCGTGCGGGTATCGGCTACCGATTGGGTGGAGGATGGCTGGAATCCGGATGAAACCGTCGAACTGGCACGCCGCCTGCGGAGTTTGGGCGTGGATCTGATCGATGTTTCTTCTGGTGGCACCTCGGTCAACGCCGAGATCCCCACCGGCCCCGGCTACCAGACCCGCTTTGCCGAGCGCGTGCGCAAGGAATCGGAAATCGCCACCGGCACCGTGGGCATGATCACCGAACCGGCCCAGGCCGAGCACATTCTGCGAACCGGCCAGGCCGATATCATCTTCCTCGCCCGCGAACTGTTGCGCGACCCGTACTGGCCTCTGCATGCCGACGACGACCTGGGCGGCAACAAGGCCACCTGGCCTGCGCAATACCAGCGTGCGACCAGCCGCGCCAACCCGATTCACGAGTCAGATTTGCGCGACTGACCCATGCCTTGCGCGGCCCTTGCAGGAGCGGCCGTGTTTCGCGAAAGGGCCGCAAAGCGGCCCTGGGTTCAGCTATAGGCAGCCTTGCTGAGAATATCGCTTACCCATTGGTTGATGCTTTTTTCAGCCAGCTCGGCCTTGGCCGCCACACTGGCGTGAAGGGTAGGCTCAAGGCGTAGGCTGAGTTTGCCGGAATACGTTTTCTGCGGTTCCCGCCCAAGGCGTTCGCAAGTCTCAAGATAATCGTCAACGGCTTCTTCAAATGCCTGGCGCAACTCACTGATCGATTCGCCATGAAAACCTATCACGTCGCGAATACCGGCGACATGGCCGATCAGCAACTGGTCTTCATCGCTGTATTCGATACGAGCGGCGTATCCGCGGTAAGTCATTACATTCATGGTAATACTCCTGCCTGCTCAATGAACTGGCGGGCGTCTCTTAGTTGATAGGGCTTGGCGTGCCTGTCCGGATGAGGGCGGTGGAAGGTTGCCACTGCTCCATTGAGTTCAAAGCGAACCCGTGATCCTCTTCCTTCTATGACCCTGGCACCCAGCGATACCAGCAGAGACTCCACCCGCGCCCACTCCAGTGTTCTGGGAACCGGCCTTTTAAGTAATGCTTCAAGTGTGGCTTGCTGATGATTATTCATGGTATCAGATTATGATACCAATCAAGAGAGCTCAATGAACGTACAGTAGGAGGGAGTAGATCACGGTTGAAGGAAAATTCTGAGACGTTGGCCGAGGGGCATTCAAGCCCCTCGGTCAACGCGAGCACTTAGTGCTTGATCATCACATGCCGCACACAGGTGTAGTCCTCCAGCCCATACATCGACATGTCCTTGCCATACCCCGAATGCTTCTGCCCGCCATGGGGCATTTCGCTGACCAGCATGAAGTGGGTGTTCACCCAGGTGCAGCCATACTGCAAGCGCGCCGCCAGGCGGTGGGCGCGGCCGGTGTCGCGGGTCCATACCGATGAAGCCAGGCCGTAGTTGGAGTCGTTGGCCCATTGCAGCGCCTGCGCTTCGTCTGTGAAGCGGGTGACCGAAACCACCGGGCCGAACACTTCGTTGCGCACGATCTCGTCGTCCTGCAGGGCGTCGGCCAGCACGGTAGGCTCGAAGAAAAAGCCATCGCCCGCTATCGGCTTGCCACCGGTTACCAGACGAATGTGCGGCTGGGCGATGGCCCGCTGCACCAACCCGGCGACCTTGTCGCGGTGCTGGGCACTGATCAGCGGCCCCAGTTCGGTTTCTTCAGACTCCTGCAAGCCCGGCTTGAGGCTGGCTACGGCTTTACCCAGGCGTTCGACGAAGCGCTCGTAGATCCCGTCCTGGACGTACAGGCGGCAGGCTGCGGTGCAGTCCTGGCCAGCGTTGTAGAAGCCGAAGGTGCGGATGCCGTCGATGGCGGCATCGATGTCTGCGTCATCGAACACCAGCACCGGCGCTTTGCCGCCCAATTCCATGTGCATGCGTTTCACGCTGTCGGCGGTGGCGCTGATGATGTGCGCGCCGGTGGGGATCGAGCCGGTCAGCGACACCATGCGCACCTTGGGATGGGTTATCAACGGGTTGCCGACCGTCTGGCCGCGGCCGAAGAGAATGTTCAGCACCCCCGGCGGTAGCAAGTCCTGGGCCAGCTCGCCCAGGCGCAGGGCCGTCAGTGGCGTCAGTTCGGATGGCTTTATCACCACGGTGTTGCCGGCAGCCAGGGCCGGGGCGATCTTCCAGGCCAGCATCATCAGCGGGTAGTTCCACGGCGCGATGGACGCCACCACGCCCAACGGGTCGCGGCGGATCATCGAGGTGTGGCCCGGCAGGTACTCGCCTGCCGCCGAGCCGCCCAGGCAGCGCGCAGCACCGGCAAAGTAACGGAACACGTCGGCAATCGCCGGGATCTCGTCATTCAGTGCAGCGCTCAGGGGCTTGCCGCAGTTCTGCGATTCCAGCCGGGCCAGTTCATCGCCATGGGCTTCGATGGCGTCGGCCAGCGCCAGCAAGGCCTGCGAACGTTCTTTAGGGCTGGTTTGCGACCAGCTGTCGAAGGCTTGGTCGGCAGCGCGCACGGCGCTGTCTACCTGTGCCTCGGTGGCTTCGTTGATCTGCGCCAGGGCAGTGCCCAGCGCCGGGTTGAGCACGGTCCAGGCCGGGCCTTGGCCAGCGATCAGCTGGCCATTGATCAGCATCTGCGTTTGCATCGGGGACTCCTCCAGGGTCATTTTCCACCGCCCGCGACGCTGTCTCCGCCACGGGTCAGGTAATAGGCGCCAAGAATCGGCAGCATGGTCACCAGCATCACCAGCATGGCGACAACGTTGGTCACGGGCACGTCGCGTGGGCGGCTGAGCTGGTTGAGCAGCCAGATCGGCAGGGTGCGCTCATGGCCGGCGGTGAACGTGGTGACGATGATTTCATCGAACGACAAGGCAAAGGCCAGCATGCCGCCCGCCAGCAGCGCCGAGCCGAGGTTGGGCAGGACGATGTAGCGGAAGGTCTGCCAACCGTCGGCACCAAGGTCCATCGAGGCTTCGATCAGGCTTTGCGAGGTACGCCGCAGGCGGGCGATCACGTTGTTGTAGACGATCACCACGCAGAACGTGGCGTGGCCGACTACGATGGTGAACACCCCGGGCTCTATCCCCAGCGTCTTGAACGCCGAGAGCAGGGCGATGCCGGTGATGATGCCTGGCAGGGCAATGGGCAGGATCAGCACCAGCGAAATGCTCTCCTTGCCGAAGAAGCTGCGCCGATAGAGCGCCGCCGAGGCCAGCGTACCGAGCACCAGTGCGATCAAAGTGGCCAGGCAAGCCACCTGCAGCGACAGCTTGATTGCCTCGAGCACATCGGGCCGGGCAAAGGCCACGTCGATCCACTTCAGGGTAAAGCCCTTGGGCGGAAAGCTGAACGCCGCGTCTTCGGTGTTGAAGGCGTACAGGAAGATGATCAGGATCGGGAAGTGCAGGAACAGCAACCCGCCCCAGGCCGCCAGGCGCAGCCCTGCCGACGCTTTTTCAGAGTGCATCGAAGGCCCCCAGACGCTTGACGATGGCCAGGTATACCGCGATCAGCACAATGGGCACCAAGGTGAACGCGGCGGCCATCGGCATGTTGCCGATCGCCCCTTGCTGGGCATAGACCATGCTGCCGATGAAGTAGCCGGGCGGCCCGACCAGCTGCGGCACGATGAAGTCGCCCAGGGTGAGCGAGAAGGTGAAGATCGAGCCGGCGGCGATGCCGGGGATCGACAGCGGCAGGATCACCTGCACGAAGGTTTGCCCCGGCCGTGCGCCCAGGTCGGCTGAAGCCTGCAGCAGCGACGGTGGCAAGCGCTCCAGCGAGGCCTGGATCGGCAGGATCATGAATGGCAGCCAGATGTACACGAACACCAGGAAGCGCCCCAGGTGCGAAGTCGACAGCGTGCTGCCGCCCACGCCCGGCACGGCCAGCACCGCCTGCAGCAGGCCGTCCAGGTGCAACTGCTGGACGAACCATTGGGCCACACCGCCCTTGGCCAATAGCAGGGTCCAGGCATAGGTCTTGACGATGTAGCTGGCCCACATCGGCATCATCACCGCGATGTAGAAAAACGCCTTGGTCTTGCCGCTGGTGTAACGCGCCATGTAATAGGCGATGGGGAAGGCCAGTACTGCGCTGGCCAGCGACACCGCCACCGCCATGCCCAGGGTGCGCAGGATGATGTCGAAGTTCGACGGGTTGAACAGTGCGGCGAAGTTGCCCAGGGTCAGGTCCGGGGTCACCGCCATGGTGAAGTCGTCGAAGGTATAGAAGCCCTGCCACAGCAGGTTCAGCAGCGAACCCAGGTAAATCGCGCCGAACCAGGTCAGCGGCGGGATCAACAGCAGTGCCAGGTACAGGTTGGGGCGCCGGTACAGCAGGTTGGACAGGGCGCGCAGTGTGCTCATCTCAGCGGCCCTCGGTTTCCTGCAGCACTGTCATGGCTTCGCGGGGCCAGTGCGCCTGCAGGCGTTGCCCCGGCTGCCAGGCCTGCACCTGCTTTTGCCAGCGGTCATTGGCCTGGCTTACTGCCAGCAGTTGACCGTTTTCCAGCTGCAGTTCGTAGCGTGTGGCGCTGCCTTGGTACTGGACATCACGCAGCACGCCGCTGACCTGTACCTCATGGCTGGTCACTACCGGGTCGCCCAGGCGAATGTGTTCGGGACGGATGGAGAAGGGCGCAGGGCTGCCGTTGAGCTGCATGGCCAGCTCGCCACGCACCACGTTGGACGTGCCAACGAATTCAGCGACGAAGGTTGTGCTGGGCTTCATGTACAGGTTGCGCGGGGTGTCGACCTGTTCGATACGGCCGCGGTTGAACACCGCGACCCGGTCGGACATCGACAGTGCTTCGGTCTGGTCGTGGGTGACGAAGATGAAGGTGATGCCCAGTTGGCGTTGCAGCTTTTTCAGCTCGCCTTGCATCTGCTCGCGCAATTTCAGGTCCAGCGCGCCCAGTGGCTCATCGAGCAGCAGCACCCGCGGGCGGTTGACCAACGCCCGGGCCAGGGCCACGCGCTGACGCTGGCCGCCAGACAGCTGTGCCGGCTTACGCGCGCCATAGCCGGCCAAGGCCACCATGGCCAGGGCTTCTTCGGCGCGGCTGTAGCGTTCGGCCTTGCCCACGCCTTTTACCTTCAGGCCATAGGCGATGTTGTCCAGCACGTTCATGTGCGGGAACAGCGCATAGTCCTGGAACACTGTGTTGACGTCACGTTGGTAGGGCGGCAGGCCAGCGGCCTCGACCCCTTGGATGCGGATCGAGCCGCTGGAGGGTTGCTCGAAGCCTGCGATCAGGCGCAGGCAGGTGGTTTTGCCCGAGCCGGAAGGGCCGAGCATGGAAAAGAACTCGCCATCGATGATGTCGATGCTGACCTGGTCGACGGCCTTGACCTCGCCGAAGGTGCGGGAAACCTGGGTGAACTGGACGGCTAGGGGCATGCGTGGACTCCAGGTATGAATATGTCTCCTGTGCCGGCCTCTTCGCGGGTAAGCCCGCTTCTACAGGTGGAGCGCCACCCTTGCAGGCGGTGAAGAACCTGTGGGCGCGGGCTTGCCCGCGAAAAGGCCGGTACAGGCATTCAGACAACCTCAGCGACCACCCATGATCGCAATGTAGTCCTGGGTCCAGCGGCTGTAAGGCACGAACTTGCCGCCTTGGGCCTGCGGTGTTTTCCAGAAGGCAATCTTGTCGAAGTTGTCGAAGCCGTTGGTCTTGCAGCCCTCGGCCCCCAGCAGCTCGCTGCCGGTGCACGCCGCCGGCACAGCCGGCAACGAGCCGAACCAGGCCGCCACATCGCCTTGCACCTTAGGTTGCAACGACCAGTCCATCCATTTGTAGGCGCAATTGGGGTGCTTGGCCTCGGCGTGCAGCATGGTGGTGTCGGCCCAGCCGGTCGCGCCCTCCTTGGGAATGGTCGAGGCCACTGGCTGGTTCTCGGCCTTGAGGCCATTGACCATGTAGCCCCAGGAGCTGGAGGCAACCACGCCTTCGTTTTTCACATCGCTCATCTGGACCGTGGCGTCATGCCAATAGCGGTGGATCAGCGGTTGTTGCTGGCGCAGCAATTCCAGCACGGCCTTGTATTGTGCCTCGTTCAGTTCGTACGGGTCCTTGATGCCCAGTTCGGGCCTGGCCGACTTCAGGTACAGCGCTGCATCGGCGATGTAGATCGGCCCGTCATAGGCTTGCACGCGGCCCTTGTTTGGCTTGCCGTCGGGCAGGTTCTGCGGCTCGAACACCACGCTCCAGCTGGTGGGTGCCTGCTTGAAGGTGTTGGTGTTGTACAGCAGCACGTTTGGCCCCCACTGGTACGGCGTGCCGTACACCTGCTTGTCGACCACATACCAGCCACCGTTCTGCAGGCGCGGGTCGATGGTTTTCCAGTTGGGGATCAAGGCGGTGTTGATCGGCTGTACGCGCTTGCCTGCAATCAGCCGCAGCGATGCATCGCCCGAGGCGGTGACCAGGTCATAGCCGCCCTTGGTCATCAGGCTGACCATCTCGTCCGAGGTGGCGGCCGTTTTCACGCTGACCTTGCAGCCGGTTTCCTTTTCGAAACCGGTCACCCAGTCGTAGGCCTTGTCGCTTTCACCGCGTTCGATGTAGCCGGGCCAGGCGACGATGTCCAGGCGCCCCTCGCCGGCCCCCAGGGCCTTGGGCGCTTCGGCGGCCTGCAGGCTGGCGCTGGCCAGCATGGCGCAGGTGGTGGCGCCGAGCAATGCGGTCTTGTGCACTGACATGGTGTTCCCTCTTCTTGGCGATCTTGTTCGGGCAGTCATGAGGCAAGCAGTGAAGCAATTGTTATAAGCGTAGTGCGTGAGTGCGAGGTATTGGCGATATCGAGTCTAGTTGGCTTTTTGCCAGCTAACGCAACATCCTGAAGCAAATCCCTGCATGGCGTGTGCTCGGCCAAGCCTTACTCTGGCGTTTGAATCTTCTTACGTGGAGACACGCGAATGAATACCCGGGGCTTGCTTGATCAACTCCTCAAATCCG
>NZ_JBJJLR010000088.1:0-7771 GCF_046230975.1 Pseudomonas sp. KCJK9058 | reverse complement strand
ACTGATCCGCCGCTTTAAGCGCGGCCTGCAGCGAAGTCGCAGCGGGATCAACACTCGTAATACCAAAACTCGCACCCGCGTAATCGAACCGGCAGTCGTCAAACTCGTAGCTACCAATCAGCAGCGGCACCAGCCGTCTGCGCATCGCTGCGGCAGTTTTGGCCATTTCGTCCGGATGGATCGAAGCGGTCAAGCCGATCACAACGAACTCGTCACCACCCCAGCGCCCAAGTTCATCCGTTGCCCGCAACCCGCCCTGCAAGCGCCGGCTGCTTTCGATCAGGAACTTGTCCCCCACCTCGTGCCCGTACGTGTCGTTGATCGCCTTGAATTCGTCGAGGTCGATAAATGCCACCAGCACCCCCTGCCCCGTTCGCTTCGCCAACGCGAAATGCCGATGCAAGGCAGCCAGGATCGCACGCCGGTTCTTCAACCCGGTCAGCGCGTCATAGTTGGCTGCATAGCGTTCTTCCTGGCGGCGCAATAGCATCTGCCCGGCCACACGGCTGGAGAGCAAGATCAAGATCAACCCGAGCGCTGCCACAGAGGCTCCGGTCCAGTAGTACTGCTGACGCATCGGCTGCAGGTGATCAAGCTTTGCCAGCGTCAGCAGCTGATATTGCGCGTCGTTCAGGGGCTGGCGATGCACCAGATAAGGGTGCCCGCCAATCAGCCATTGATCGGCCTGAGCCGCGGCTGCCACTGCGCGGATATCCATGGGCTCGCCCGGCTCTTCGTCGCCATCCAGAGGCCTGCGAATATCGGGCGGGAGCAGTGACGCCACGTTACGCAGCATGAAGGGTTCGCTGGACGCGGTGGTCACGCGCCCCTGACGGTTCACAATCAAGGCAATGTGACGCCCTGTCAGGTAAAGGGCGATGTCCGGGGCATCGAACTTGACCGTGACAGAGCCGAGTGGCTTGCCATCAGCATCGTCGATGCGGCTAGCAACGAAATAGGAGGGGGTTTTGTTCAGGCGGGCAATGCCGAACATTTCACCACTGCCGGTGCGCAATGCGTCGAGGAGGTAGGCCCTGCCCGTATAGATCTGGCCAACGATGCTGAATGACTCCGCCCAGTTGCTGGCCGTCACCGTATCGTCTGAGAGGTTGTTCATGTAGATACGGGCATAGTGAAGATCACTGGCCAATCTATCCATGAAATCACCCACGCTTCGCACCAGCGGGTCACGGGTGAATTTCGAAGCGCGCTCCTCACGCGTGAGTGCCGCGAAGCCAGGCGGATCATGGCGATATCGGGCAGCGAGTTGGATCACTTCGCTTTGACGGGCCACCATGTTGGCCACGCTGGCCATTTCGGTGAACAGGCGGTCTACGATTCGCCCCGTAATCTGGGCTTCGTATTCGGCGCCTGCCGCCAGGTTGTCGAGTTCTTCTGCCGTAAGGCGCTGTGTTATCCAGCCGCCAAGGCTTGCCACAAGTGCCAACCAGACGACCACAACGCCCATCGTCACCCGGCGCACGATGGAAGGGATGTCCCTGCGTTGCCGCCGTTGCGGCGGATCGTAACTCACGCCGCGCTTGCCGGTTGAATGGTGCTCCAAAGCAACTCCTTTTGCGATAAAGCAAAGTGCATCATCGACCCTGCGATACCCCACCACCGCGGGGCTCGCAAGATTGTAAAACACTCACCTCAGTGTATTGACAGAACGTCTACACCAATACAGCCACCATGGCTATGGCTGGTCCGGCAACCCTGCACAAATTGAGAGGTTTTTCATGCCTGGTCGCTTCATATGGAGCATTCGGTCAAGCAAAGGCTTTGATTTCAAACCACCCCATGCATGAAGAACTCAACCGGTACGCCGAAAAACTCAGCAAAGCCCTTTATCTGCGCAACCGTCATCTTCCGCTTGTTGTTCAGAATCTCGGATACCGCGCTCTGGGTCGCTATCGCCGACAGGTCCTTCTGCTTCACGCCCCTGTCCGACAGCAGAAAGGCCAACGCTTCGGCCTGGCTCGCGAACGGCACCAATACAGACTCACTCTCATACTCGTAGACGCGGTCCGCTACCATCTCGGCAAAGCGTGCCGCAGCGTGGCCTTCGCTGTCCGCATGGGAGTAGAGTTCGTCGATCAATGCCATGCGTGCCTCAAGCTCGGCATCGTCCTTGATGGGGTCATGGCAGGCGGCTAGAAGCTGGGCCATGGTTGCCATCTGAGTGTTCAGGCCATCGAGCATGGGTGAAATATTAGCGATGAAGGCATCTAGTCCATTGGCTTCGATTTTATCCCGCTTCATGTTGTCACCTGTCGAATTGAAATATCGCGCGGCCCAGGTTGCTACCTGATATCGCTTCTGCACCATTTGTCGTACTCGGCGTGCGACAGAATGGCCTTGATGTAGAGAGTGCCCGTTCGCGCATTGAGCCACGCGATCAGGCGGCATTCGTTTTTCTTGATATCGAACACGTAGATATCAAGCGGCCCTTTGCGGCTGGCGGGCCTAAGTTTTGAGTGGGGGATGCGATCAACATTCCAGCCAGACACAGTGACCCACGTCTGCCTCAACTGTTCAAAAGATTCAAACCGCAGCGTCGCCCTGTCGAAGGTCGTCAGCCACAGGCTTAGGGGCGCTTTCCACTGGCCGTGGGCTTCAATCGCCTTGGTTACCGCCGCTTTCGTTATGACCCGCATTGTGTTGTCCCGGCGCACCAACATAGGGTGGAAAATATCTCTGATCCAGATATCTGTCAACCAGATATCTGGATGCGCGATGTACGGTGACCTGGCGATCGCCAATGGATTGATGCCCGTCAAACGACGGGCTGGGCGAGGAGTTTACGTTCAGAACAGGCAGCCCTGAGGGAGGTTGAGCATGGCCAAGAGATTCCCCACAAACCCTCGCCACCCCGAGCGTATCTGCTGGGGTTGCGACCTGTACTGCCCTGCCAAGGCGCTAGCCTGTGGCAATGGCGCAGACCGGACCATGCATCCGGTGGAGCTGTTTGGCGAGGATTGGGATAGCTTCGAGGGCCAGCTGGAGAAGCCGGTTGATCCAGGGCAAGCGGTAAAGCCCAGGTAAGAAAGGGCCGCTTGGCGGCCCAGCGCAGGCCTTGAACCCAGCGCTGGCTCTATGGGACCGGGCTTGCCCGCGAAGCTGGCGATGCGCGTGCAGGCACCGGCTTCGCCGGTGTTCGCGGGTGAACCCGCTCCTACAGGTACAGCGCCAGGCCTTGTGGAAGGGCTTGATCAGAACGCGGTGCTTACCGTCAACGACAGGTTACGCGGGTCGCCGTAGATGGCCCCGGCATAGAACCCGTACTGGCTGTAGTAGTGCTTGTCGAACAGGTTGTTGGCGTTGAGGCTGACGCTGGTGTCGTCGGTGAGCTGGTACTTGGCCATGGCATTCCAGATGGCATAACCGGACCAGTTCACGTCAGTGGCACCATTGCTCACACCGTTCGTGGGCTGGCCAGCCGGGCTGGAGATGGCGCGGATGTTGGTCTGCGCAGTCACGCCGGCGCCCAGGGTCAGGCGGTCGAGCGGGCCGCTCAGGCGGTAGGTGGTGGAGGCCTTGAACAGGTGCGACGGGTCGCTGCGGCCGTCGCTGTCGACGCGGCGGAAGTGCAGGTAGGTGTAACCGGCGTAGACGTTCCAGTTGGGGCTCAGGGCGCCTGCGACTTCCAGGTCGATACCGTCGGTTTCCTGCCCGGAGCCGGCCTTGTAGGCGCTGCCGCCGGTAGGGGTGGTCAGGTCGCCGTCCAACACGGCCTTGTTTTCCTGCTTGGTGCGGAAGTAGGCCGCCGAGGCGTTCAGGCGGCCATCGAACCACTCACCCTTGATACCGGTCTCGTAGCTTTGCCCACGAATGGGCTCGACCTTGCTGCCGCTGCTGGTTTCAGAGGTTTGCGGGGTGAAGATGTCGGTGTAGCTGGCGTATACCGAGTAGTTGTCATTGAGGTCATACACCGCGCCCAGGTAAGGGGTGACGATGCCGTTTTCTTCCTGGCTGCTGCGCTCGCCGGCCACGCTGCGGGTGACCGAGGAATAGTTGCTGGTGCGCACGCCCACGATTACCGATAGCGGGTCGGTGATGCTCAGGCGGGTGGCGGCGTACATGCCCTGCAGGCGAGTGGTGGTCTTGCTGTGAAGGCCGGTGCGCGAGGCGATGAGGTCGTAGTCGTCATCCACGCCATTGTGCCAGTCGGTGACCGGGAAGCCGTTGTTGGCGCGGAACTGGCAACCCAGTGCAGGCGCGCTGGTCATGCCGTCGCCGACCATGGTGCAGGTGTACTGAGGCGACCAGCCGACGGTGCGGCTGTCGTTGTAGCCGACCATGGCCTGGTGGGTGCGGCCGAACAGCTGGAACGGGCCGGACAGGTCGATCTGCGCCGACTGCTGGGTGGTGTCGCTGGAGCTGTGCAAACCGTTCAGCACGGCGCCGCTGCCGTCCTGGTCCCAATAGCCACCGTAGCTGCCGCGCCCAGCTGAGTTCACCTTGGCAAGGCCGCGATGGTTCAGGGCTTCGGTGGTGGCTTGGGCGGCTTTCAGGTCCAGGGTCCAGTCGTTGTCGAAGCGGTGCTCGAGCGAACCGAACGCAGTGCGGGTGGTGTACTCGCCAAAGCTCCAGCTGGGCACCACGTTGGTGCTGCGCGGCAAGTCGGTCTTGCTGCCGTCGCGGTACCAGATCGGGATGTTCGCGCCCCAGCCGCCACCCACGACCTTGTTGTATTCATACTGGTAACCGGCGCCCAAGGTAGTGGCGTCGTCCAGGTCGAACTCGAAATTGGCCAACGCGGCGCGGGAACGTTCGGACTGGTTGTCGCGGAAGGAGTTGGCATCCTGCTGGGTCATCACGAAGCGCGAACGCAGGCGGCCATCTTCGGACAGCGGCAGGTTCAAGTCCGCCCCCAGACGACGCTTGTCCCAGCTGCCGTAAGTGGCATAGGCACTGCCGCCGAAGGTTTTGGTCGGTGCCTTGCGGATCAGGTTGACGGTGGCCGAGGGGTCGCCGGTGCCGCCCAGCAGGCCGTTGGCGCCGCGTACGATGTCGATGCGTTCGTACAGATCCATGTTCAGCGCATTGCCGCTGCCACTGAAATCGGAGCCGCCCTGGGTCTGCAGGCCATCGACCTTCCAGTTGCTGATCGAGTATCCACGCGCGCGGTAGTCGGTGCGCCCACCCACCTCGGACTTGTTGGCCGTTACGCCTGGGGCGGTTTCCAACGCCTGCTCGATGGTGTGGATGTCGCGGTCATCCATCTGCTGGCGGGTGATGGTGGTAACCGATTGCGGTGTCTGCCGTGGTGTCAGTGCCAGGCCAGTGGAGCTGCGGGTGCTCTCGACCGTGTAGCCCAACTGGCCGGCATCGTCGGCAGGCAGTACTGCGCTGTCTTCGATCTGTGTGGCGTCGAGTTCAAGGGGTTTGCCGTCGGCAGCCACTGCACCACCGCTGATGGCGACGGCAACGCAGAAGGCCAGCGGCTTGAGGCAATTGCCGCTTTGACTGAAGGGGGTGAACACTGGCGTGATGCTTTGGGGATTCATTTGGGAAGGCTTCGTATTTGCAGATGATTTTTTGTTAGGATTCTAGGGATCAGCCCTCCGGGCTCCAGACCCGACATGTACGGGGATGTAATTGAACGTAACGAGCGCCAAGGGCACTCACCTAACAGGTGTTTTTCTGCATGAGCACGACCCTGCTGGTTGTCGATGATGACGACGAGATCCGCGAACTTCTTTGTGATTACCTGACCGATGCCGGCTACAACGTGCTGGCGGCAGCCGACGGTCAACAGATGCGCGACCAGCTGGCCCGGCACAAAGTGGAGCTGGTGGTGCTCGACCTGATGCTGCCGGGTGAGGACGGCCTTAGCCTGTGCAGGCAGTTGCAGGCCACACCAGGGTTGGCAGTGATCATGCTGTCCGCCAAGGGCAGCACACTGGACCGCATCATCGGCCTGGAAGTAGGCGCCGACGACTATCTGGCCAAGCCCTTCGAACCACGCGAACTGATCGCCCGGATCAAAGCCGTACTGCGTCGTCCGCAACGCCTGGGCACCTCTGCCGAAGAACCCGTGGTGGACGCCCAGCTGTTCGCAGGCTTTCGCCTGGAACACGTCAAGCGCCTGCTCACACGCCCGGATGGCGAGACCCTGACCCTGCCGCGCTCCGACTACCGCGTGCTGCGCGAACTGCTGGAAGCCAACAACCGTGTGGTCTCCCGTGACCAACTGACCCGCAGCGCGTTCGGCCGCGACCACCTGCCCGACGACCGTTCCGTGGACATGTGTGTCAGCCGCCTGCGCCAGCAGCTGCGCCGGGCGCCGGCGGGGACCGCGCAAATCCTGACCATCCGCAACGAAGGCTACCTGCTGAGTCTCGCCCCCCTCGCGGCCGGCGCCTGACATGCGCTGGTTTCACCGGCTATGGCCTCGCACCTTGTTTGGTCAGCTGCTGCTGATCATGGTCAGTGGCACGCTGGTGATCCAGTTGATGTCGAGCAGCATCTGGTTCGATGTGCGTTTCGCTCAGGCGCTAGAGGTGCCCGTGCGACTGGTTGCTGCACGCAGCGCACCCCTGATTACCCAGGCCGACTGCCACGGCGGTACGCTGCAGGCGCAAGCCCACTACCAGCTTCACTGCGTCGAAAGCCCGCCTGCGCAAGAGCATGACGAGCGCCGCGGGCACAGGCGGGTCGAGCTGTTGTTGCAGCAGGCCCTGAAGTACGAGCTGGGGCATGCCCAGGACGTGCGCCTGATGAACGTGCAACTCACCGACGAACTGGGCCAGCCGATCGTCTGGCGCAGCCTGTTCGGCCTGCGCACGGCCCAGGCGCATATCCAGTTCGCGGTGCCGCTGGCCGATGGCCACTGGCTGACCGTTGCGGGCCAGGAACTGCAGGGCTGGAGCGGCGAGTCGGCCTGGGTGCTGATCAGCGATTACCTGCTGCGGGTGTATGCGCTGCGCATCGTCGCGGTGCTGCTGGTATGCCTGGTTGCCGTGCGCCTGTGCCTGCGCCCGTTGCGGCGCCTGGCCGATGCCGCACGCGGCCTGGGCAGCAACCTCGAGCAGCCACCCCTGGCACTGGATGGCCCGGAGGAAGTGCGCCAGGCGGCGCAGGCATTCAACGCGATGCAGCAGCGGCTGATTGCCATGGTCAATGACAAGGCCTACTTCCTGGCCGCCGTGTCTCATGACCTGCGCACCCCACTGACCCGCATGCGCCTGCGTCTGGAGCGATTACCCGATGACGAACACCGCCAGCGCCTGCGGCAGAACATCAAGCAGATGGACGATATGATCGGTCAGGTTCTGGATTACCTGCGTGCCGGAGAGCAGCAGAATTTGCAGCAGGTGGACCTGGACCGATTGGTTGCGCGCCAGTGTGCGGACCTGGCCACTGCCGCAGAACCACTTCCGGTCCACGGCAAGGCGGGCAGCTTGCGGGTAGATGCCTTGCTGTTGCAGCGCTGCCTGCAAAACTTGTTGGTCAACGCGTTGCGCTACGCCAAGAACATTTCGGTCACGTTGGAACGTGCCACCACAGGTGTATTGATCCATATCGACGACTGCGGGCCAGGGATTGCCCCGGGCCTGCTGGCGACCATTACCGACCCCTTCGTGCGCGGTGACGGGTCGCGTAACCAGGCGTCCGGCGGATATGGGTTGGGGTTGAGCATTGCCCAGCGGATCGCCACCAGCCATGGGGGTGAGCTGATGCTGTCGAACCGTGAGAGCGGTGGGTTGCGGGTCAGCATACTGCTGCCAGGCTAACGCGATCTTCTGTGGAAGCGGCCTTGTGTCTC
>NZ_JBJJLR010000087.1:0-9097 GCF_046230975.1 Pseudomonas sp. KCJK9058 | reverse complement strand
GGGGGGAAATTGGCAGGGAGCTCGGGGCGTTTGGCGGGTGAACGCGCGCGTAGAGAGGAGTGGGCACGTGTAGGAGCGGGTTTACCCGCGAATACGGTAGCGGCGGCAACGGTGAACGGCAGGTGGAAATTGACCAGCAGGCCCGGCCCATTCGCGGGTGAACCCGCTCCTACAACGGCCTGTGCACGTGTAGGCGCGGGTTTACCCGCGAATACGGTAGCGGCGGCAACGGTGATCGGCAGGTGGAAATTGGCCAGCAGGCCCGGCCCATTCGCGGGTGAACCCGCTCCTACAACGGCCTGTGCGCGTGTAGGCGCGGGTTTACCCGCGAATACGGTAGCGGCGGCAACGGTGATCGGCAGGTGGAAATTGGCCAGCAGCCCCGGCCCTTTCGCGATGAACCCGCGCCTACAAGGGATTGCGTAATCGGTGGGGCATGGGGGGTTACCTCATACCGGGTCGGCGTGCACCATCACGTCCGCTTGTGGGTAACGCTGGCGGATCACCCGCGAGGCCTCCACGCACAAGCTGTGCGCCTCATGCAGTGGCAGTTGCCCCGGCAGCTCCAGGTGCAGTTGCACAAACCACTGGTTGCCCGACACGCGCGTGCGCAGGTCATGCACGCCTTTCACGCCTGCAACGGCCAGCACCAGCGCGGCCATGTCCTCGCCAACGTCGCCGGGTAACGCTTTGTCCATCAGGATCGCCGTACTTTCGCGGGCAATTTGCAGCGCGCTCCAAAGGATGTAAAAGGCGATGCCAAGGCCGAACAGCGCATCCAGCTGCGGCCAGCCAAAACGCGCCAGCAACAGGGCCAGCAGAATGCTGCCGTTGAGCAACAAGTCAGAACGGTAGTGCAGGGAATCTGCCCGTACCGCAGTAGAGCCGGTGAGCCGGATGACCTTGTACTGCAGCGCCAGCAGGGCGACCGTCAGCACCAGAGACAGCAGCATCACCGCGATTCCGATTGAGGTATCACCCAGCGGTTGCGGGGTGGACAGGCGCTCGACCGCCTGCACCCCGATCAGCACCGCACTGCCACCGATGAACAGCGCCTGAGCCATACCGGCCAAGGCCTCGGCCTTGCCATGGCCGAACCGGTGATCGTCGTCTGCCGGGCGCAGGGCGTAGTGCACCGCCAGCAGGTTGAGGAACGAGGCCACGGCGTCCAGTGCCGAGTCAGTCAGCCCTGCCAGCAGGCTCACCGAACCGCTCAGCCACCAGGCCAGCGCCTTGCTCAGCACCAAGATGCTGGCCACCGCCAGTGACGCGCGCGTGGCCAGGCGGAGCAGGCGCTGGTGTTCAGCCGGAGTAGTGATCATCCGTGGTCAGTGTCCGTGTGGCTCAGGCTGCTGGAACCAGGCCCATACTGGCCAGTTGTTCGATGCTGCCGCGGTGCTGGATCAGCCGTGGGTCGTTCAGCGGCAGGCGCTGGCCCAGTTCGCTTTCCAGAATGGCTTGCAGCTTCAGGTTGTCGACCTTGCCATCCGGGCTGACGGCTTCTTGCAGTTTGGCCGGGTCAACCTGGGCAGTGCGGCCACCTGGGTAGTAGATGGCGCCGGTGGCAAAGTCGATACCGAAGGCAATCAGCCCCGGGATTACATAGAACAGGATGCCAATGGCATCCATGGCGGCAACCACAGGGTCGATCTTGCCGCCGATTTGGCCGCGCCGGTCCGGGTAGAAAATGGTGCCGCAGGCCGTCAGTTGGGTCAGCAGGGTGGCGATGAGGGCGCCACCGATGACGCGGGTCGAGATACGCATGTAAATCTCCGAAAAGTGTTCAGCAGGGCAAGCGAAGCGCCTGCGCCTGATGCTAAGACCATGATAGAGCAGGCTGGGTTCGCCGTTATACTCGCGAGACTGTTCGAGGACCACCATGATTTCATTACCCATTGATGCTGCCTTGCCCGCCCTGCGCCAGGCTCTGGAAAACCGTGACGAAGTGGTGCTTGAAGCGCCGCCTGGCGCTGGCAAGACCACCCGCGTGCCACTGGCGCTGCTGCACGAACCGTGGCTGGCCGGGCAGAGCATCCTCATGCTCGAGCCACGGCGCCTGGCTGCGCGGGCAGCGGCCGAACGGCTGGCCAGTGAGCTGGGCGAGCAGGTTGGGGAAACGGTGGGTTACCGCATCCGTCTGGACAGCAAGGTCGGCCCGAAAACCCGTATCGAAGTGGTGACCGAAGGCATCCTCACACGCCGCCTGCAAGCCGACCCGGCGCTGGAAGGGGTGGGCCTGCTGATTTTCGACGAATATCACGAACGCAGCCTGGATGCCGATCTCGCACTTGCGCTGAGCCTTAACGGCCGCGAGTTGCTGCGTGACGACCCGCCCCTGAAGATTCTGCTGATGTCGGCGACGCTGGAAGGTGAGCGCCTGTCGCGGCTGTTGGACGACGCCCCGGTGGTCAGCAGCGAAGGGCGCATGCATCCGGTGGATATCCGCTGGGGGCGGCCGTTCCAGCCAGGCGAGTTCATCGAGCCACGGGTGGTGGACAGCGTGTTGCATGCACTGGCTGACCAGGCCGGCAGCGTGCTGGTGTTCCTGCCTGGGCAAGCCGAGATCCGCCGGGTTCACCAAAGCCTTCAGGACGCCCTGGGGGCGCGACCCGAGATTCTGCTGTGCCCGCTGCATGGCGAACTCGACCTCAATGCCCAGCGCGCCGCTATCGACCCGCCGGCCAAGGGCCTGCGCAAGGTGGTGCTGGCCACCAACATCGCTGAGACCAGCCTGACCATCGATGGCGTGCGCGTGGTGATCGACGCAGGCCTGGCCCGGGTGCCGCGCTTCGACCCCGGCAGCGGCATGACCCGCCTGGACACCCAGCGCATTTCCCGCGCCAGTGCCACCCAGCGCGCGGGGCGTGCCGGCCGCCTGGAGCCCGGCGTGTGCTACCGCCTTTGGTCCGAGGCCCAGCATGACCAGTTGGCCGCCCATGGCAGTGCCGAGATTCTCCAGGCCGACCTGGCCGGGCTGGCCCTGCAGCTGGCGCGCTGGGGTGTAACCCCCGAGCAGTTGCGCTGGCTCGACCAGCCGCCAGCTGCAGCGTTCGCCCAGGCCCAGGACCTGTTGGCGCGACTCAGCGCCTTCCGGCCGGGCAGCCGCGACACCCTCAGCGAACATGGCCAGGCCATGGCCGAACTGCCGGCTCACCCACGCATCGCGCACTTGTTGCTGCGCGGCCAGGACCTGGGCCTGGCACAGATGGCATGCGATGTGGCTGCACTGCTGGGGGAGCGGGACATCCAGCGTGGCGGTGGTGCCGACTTGCACAGCCGGCTTGCGCTGGTCAGCGGTGAGAGCAAGGCTGCGCGTGGCGGCCAGGGGGGTGTGCAGCGTGCTCGTCAGCTGGCCCGGCAATACCGTGGCCTGTTGCGTGGCAAGGTCGGTGCACCGGTTGCCGACCCGGACCACCCACGCTGGCTGGGCGCCCTGCTGGCGCTGGCCTACCCTGACCGGGTCGCCCAGCAGCGCCGGGCGGGTGGAGCGGAGTATCGGCTCGCCAACGGCCGTGCGGCCCTGTTTGGCGAAGTCGATGCATTGATGAAGTGCCCATGGCTGGTGATCGCCGACCTGGGTAGCCGCCAGGGGCAGCGTGAGGAGCGGATCTATCTGGCCGCCGAATTCGATCCGGCGTTGCTCGAGGGTGTGCTGGCCGAACAGGTCGAGCGGGTCGATATCCTTGATTGGGACGAGCGCGAGCAGGTGTTGCGCGCCGAGCGCCAGGTGAAGGTTGGCGAACTGGTCCTCAGCCGCGAGCCGCTGCCCGGGCTGGATGATGAAGCCCGGGCCCGAGCGCTGCTTGGCCTGGTCCGGCGCAAAGGTTTGAACCTGCTGACCTGGACGCCGGAACTGCGGCAATGGCAGGCACGTGTGGCGCTGTTGCGTCAGCTCGACCTGCAGAAGGATGGCCACAGCGAATGGCCTGACCTGGGGGACGAAGCCCTGCTGGCCAGCCTGGAAGACTGGTTGCAGCCTTACCTGAGCAAAGTATCGCGCCTCAGCCACTTTGCCGCGCTGGACTTGCCGTCGATGCTGCGCAACCTGCTGCCCTGGCCGCTGCCGCAACGCCTGGAAGAACAGGCCCCGGCGCATCTGGCCGTGCCGTCCGGCTCGAACATCCGCCTGGATTACAGTGAAACCCCGCCGATTCTCGCCGTGCGTCTGCAAGAACTGTTCGGCCTTGCCGATACCCCGCGCATCGCCAACGGCCGGCAGCAGGTCAAGCTGCACCTGCTGTCACCGGCACGTCGGCCGGTGCAGGTGACCCAGGACCTGGCCAGCTTCTGGCGCACGACCTATGCCGTGGTGAAGAAAGACCTGAAAGGGCGCTATCCGAAGCATTACTGGCCGGACGACCCTCTGGTGGCCGAGGCTACGGCGCGGGCCAAGCCGAGAGGGCGCTGATGCACAACACCGAGTGCGGCAGGCCGAAAAAATCATGTGCTGGGCACGACGTGTCAGTGGTCGTGCCATTCATCGTATTGCACCCGCCAGTGAAGCTTGATCTGCTTGCCTCAATAGGAAAGTGATCACTTCGCCTTCCTCGACGTTGAGCAAGGCTACCCACTCCCCACTCCTGTGCGGCGTATCCGTGAGGGCGCCGACCCTGTAGCCCCGCTGGTCGCGCAGATGGCAGACAAGGCCTTCATCTGTCAGCGCCAGCGGCTCGATTTTCCAGTATTCGCTAACGTCTGCATGCCAGTAAAAGCCCAGATAACCATTGCGGCTGACCCCTAGTTTCTTGGTCTCCGGGCGCCCAGGCATGCTGATGCGGTAGTGCAGGCGATCGTTGGTCCGCGAGTGGTAATGAAAGTCCATCACTGGCGAGTCCTGCCTTCCCCCCGCCTGCAACCAGTCATCCTCTGGGGTAATGCCCCAGCTGAACTTGTCTGAACTGCGGCTGAGGCGTAGTGGGATGTCCCGGTCGACGGCGCGCATGTACAGCTTGCCGCGAAAAGACCTGGCGTACCCGGCCTGAATGGTTTCGTTCATGGTGCACTCCTAGAACAGCATTGAGGATGTGCACTCTGGCGCCAAGGCTGGGCAGCCCGGCAGGCCGAAAACATTCCCCGGTGGCCTCAGGTGCTGGCTTCGCCTTCCAGCAACATGAACAGGCGATACAGCACCACGGTGCTGAACAGTTGCAGGAAGCCGCTGAGGCTGTCCATGGCCAGTTCCATCCCGGGTGATGGCTCGGGGAAGGCCATCAGCAGCAGCCCGTCGATCAGCCAGATCGGCGCCAGCACGCCTACCACGCAGACCATGATGCGCATGAAATGCCCGGTGGTCATGCTTGCGCTGTCGCGCATCGCCTGTACCACCGGCCGGCCGCGCAGCACCAGCAGGTACTCGGCGAACACCAGGTTGATCATGATCCACACCCCCGGGAAGATGAACAGCGCAAGGCCGGCCATGATCAGTAGCGAGCTGATCAGGATCAGCAGGGCCAGTTGCGGCCAAAGCTGCAGGGCGCGGGCGAACAGGTCGCGCTTGGCGATTTCCTGGCCGTTGCTGCGTGTGTCCAGGTACAGGATCAGGGCTGCGCTGTACAGCGGGTAGAACAACAGGCTGACCAGCATGCCGTAGGCCGGTGATGCCTGGTCGCCCAGCTGCCGGTACAGCAATTGGGTGACCAGGGCTTCCACCACCACCAGCGGCAGGCACAGCTGCAGGATGTTTGGCAGGTGACGGCGGAAGAAGTACAAGGAGTCGCGCAAAACGCTCAGCGGATTCATCAGTCAACATCGCATGGCAGTAAAAACAGGGGCCTAACTTTAGCCCAAAGCAGGCCTGGGGCTGTCACTTGCTGAAAAAAGTTTCACCGCAGCAGTGATTGAATCCCGCGCCTGTACGCCCCATCTTTGACGCTGTCCGATGTCCCGCTACCCCACGAGGTCGCCCCATGAACACTGAAGAACAAACCCTGATTGACGGCCTGTTCGGCCGCCTCAAGCAAGCCGAAGACCCGAGCCAGCCGCGTGACGCGCAAGCCCAGGCGTGCATCGAGCAGCACGTGCGTCAGCAACCGGCGGCGCCTTACTACATGGCCCAGGCGATTTTGGTGCAGGAGGCCGCAATCAAGCGCCTCGACGAACAGAACAAGCAACTGGAAGCCGAGCTGCAGCAGGCCCGTGCCCAGGCTCAGGCGGCACAAGCCGCCAGCAGTGCGCCGAGCAATGGCGGGGGTGGTTTCTTGTCCAGCATCTTTGGTTCGGGTGGGCGCAACGCAGCGCCGGCGGTGCAGCCACAGCGCCCTTCGACGCCCCCTGTAGCGTCCGGTGGTGGCTGGCGCGAGCCGTCGGCCCCTGGTTTTGGCCAACCTCAGGCGCCGCAGCCTGGCTATGGCGCCGCGCCTGCGCGCAGCGGGGCCAGCAGCTTCCTTGGCGGGGCTATGCAGACCGCCGCCGGTGTGGCCGGTGGTGTGCTGCTGGCGCAGGGTATCAGCAGCCTGTTCAACCACAACTCGCAACCGGAAGAAGTGGTCGAGGTTATCAAGGAAGAGCCGGCGCCAGCCAGCGACAGTGGCGGCTGGAACGACCAGGGCGGGCAGCAGCAAGTGGCTGACAACGGTGGCTGGGGCAGTGACCAGGGCGGATACGCCGACGGTGGTTTTGGCAGCGATGACGGTGGGTTCTTCTCGGACGACGATTCTTACGTCTGACAGGTCTGGCATACTGCTGGCATTTCCGGGGGCGCTTTGCGCCCCTTCGCGGGCACGCCCGCTCCCACAGGTGTACGCGCGATACCTGTGGGAGCGGGCGTGTCCGCGAAGGTCTGCGCAGCAGCCCCCCCAGCACTCCAGGCCAAAAATGAGGTTCCCAGGTGAAAAAGATCGCGCTGTTCGCCGATGTGCAGAACCTCTACTACACCGTGCGCCAGGCCCACGGCTGCCATTTCAACTACACCGCCCTGTGGGCCGATGTCAGCCGCGAAGGCCAGATCGTCGAGGCGGTGGCCTATGCCATCGACCGTGGCGACAGCAAACAACAGCAGTTCCAGCAGATCTTGCGCAACCTCGGTTTCGAGGTGCGCCTCAAACCGTTCATCCAGCGCAGCGATGGCTCGGCCAAAGGTGACTGGGATGTGGGCATTACCCTGGATGTGATCGACGCGGCCAGCCGGGTCGACCAGGTGGTGCTGGCCTCCGGTGACGGTGACTTCGACCTGCTGCTGGAGCGGGTAATCCAGCGCCATGGCACCGAAGCGGTGGTGTATGGCGTGCCGGGGCTGACGGCGTTGTCACTGATCCGTGCTGCCACCCGCTACGTGCCCATCGAAGGCGCGCTGTTGCTCAAACACTAAGGTCTTTTCATGGAACGTATCGCTGTCATCGACTTTGAAACCACCGGCATTTCCCCCGGTACCGGCTGCCGTGCCACCGAGGTGGCGGTGGTAATGCTCGAGGGTGGGCGCATTGTCGAGCGCTACCAGAGCCTGATGAACGCTGGCGTGCCGGTGCCGGCCTTCGTCGCAGGGCTGACCGGCATCACCACCGCCATGCTGCGCAGTGCGCCGCCGGTGGAGAAAGTGATGAACGAGGTGGCCGAGTTCGTCGGTGGCACCCCATTGTTGGCGCACAACGCTGCTTTCGACCAGAAGTTCTGGGATTACGAGCTGAGCCGTATTGGCCGCAGCCGCAGCCAGCCCTTCGCGTGTTCCCTGTTGCTGTCACGGCGCCTGCTGCCCGCCGCGCCAAACCACAAGCTGGGCACTTTGACACGCTGGGCTGGGTTGCCAGACACGGGGACCGCGCACCGGGCCATGGCCGATGCCGAAATGGCCGCCAACCTGCTGCAGCATCTGGCGGGTGTGTTGCGCCAGGACCACGGGGTTCAGCAACTGTCGCACGAGCTGCTTTGCCGGCTGCAGAAAACCCCGGCTGCGAAGCTGCGCGAAGCGCTGGCCAAGTACTGCAGGGATTAGCCAGTGAACGTCTGGGGGAGTGTCGCCTACGTCGAACGCACCAGAATTGTGCCGCTCATTTGAACCCGTTCTGTAACGTCCCTTCACCCAGGCAGGCCGTTAAACTGAGGCACCCGTAAACGGATTTCGAGTTTTCCCCATGCCTGCCTCCCCTCGTTTCCCGCTGCTGCTGATTGGCGCCTTCCTGGCCCTGTATCTGGTCTGGGGTTCCACTTACCTGTTCATTCGCATCGGCGTCGAGAGCTGGCCTCCGATGCTCATGGCCGGTGTGCGCTTCCTGATCGCCGGTGGCCTGCTGTACGGCTTCCTGCGTTGGCGCGGCGTGCCGGCACCTACCTGGCCACAATGGCGGGCGGCAGGGGCGATCGGTTTCTTGTTGCTCAGCTGTGGCAACGGCGGGGTGACCGTGGCCGAGCATGCCGGCGTGGCTTCGGGCGTGGCGGCTTTGGCGGTGGCGACGGTGCCGCTGTTCACCTTGCTGTTCGGCCTGTTGTTCGGGCACCGCAATTCGAAGCTGGAGTGGGCGGGGATAGCCCTTGGGCTGGTGGGCATCGGCCTGCTGAACCTGGGCTCCAACCTGCAGGCAAGCCCGATAGGTGCGGCGCTGATCATCTTCGCGGCAGCGTCCTGGGCGTTTGGCTCGGTGTGGAGCAAGACCTTGCCGCTGCCCCAGGGGCCGATGGCCAGCGCAGCGGAAATGCTGGTCGGGGGTGCGGTGCTGTTGCTGGGCAGTGTGCTATCGGGCGAACGCATGACACAGCTGCCGACCGCCGCTGGCTGGGGGGCGCTGGCCTACCTGGTGTTCTTCGGTTCGATCCTGGCGTTCAGTGCCTACATGTACCTGCTCAAGCACGTGCGCCCGGCAGCGGCCACCAGCTACGCCTACGTCAACCCGGCGGTGGCGGTGCTGCTGGGGATCGTCTTTGCCGGTGAGCAGATTGGCGCTGAAGAGTGTGTGGCGATGGCAGTGATCATCGGCGCGGTGGTGCTGATCGGCCTGCCGCAGTGGCGCAAGGCGCCTGAACCTGTGCAACCGTTGAAAGGTGAAATCTGCAAGTAGGCAGGGGCGATGCGGTAAACTTGCCGCCTTCGCTGAACCCCCTGACGGTATTGCCATGAATTTCGCCAAACTCGGCCTGATCGAACCGCTGCTGCGCACGCTGCAGCAAC
>NZ_JBJJLR010000086.1:0-10728 GCF_046230975.1 Pseudomonas sp. KCJK9058 | reverse complement strand
CCAAGGTACTCGGCGCCGCCAGCGCCAGTGACAGCCCCTGCGCCACCACCTGAGTAGCGCCGAACACACTGGTCAGGATCGGCGTGGCCACCACGGCCCCACCCACCCCGAACAAGCCGCCCATGGTGCCGGCAAAGCTGCCCAGCACACCCAGCCACGGCCAGGCATGACGCAGCTCGGCACTCGGCGGCGACACCTTCATGAACATCCGCACCACGTTCCACACCGCCAACGCTACCAGGAAGCCGACAAAACCCAGGCGCATGGAATGCGCATCAAGCCCCACCGCCCAGATCGACCCCAGCCAGGCAAACAAGAAGCTGCACGCCGACAGCGGCAACGCATGGCGCAACGCGATGCGGTTGCGCTGGTGATACCGCCACAGCGCCAGCAGCACATTGGGCACCACCATCACCAACGCGGTCCCCTGCGCCAACTGCTGGTCCAGGCCAAACAGCACGCCCAATGCCGGAATCGCAATCAGCCCGCCACCAATGCCGAACAAGCCCCCCATGGTGCCCAGGGCAGCGCCCAGCACGATATACAACAACCACTCGATCATCAGGGCCTCGTCCGCCTGTACCAATAATGCGAGCATGCTAACGAGTGTGCGCTGGCGGGGAAACGCACAGCAGCGCACAATGGCTGTGCGTTTTTCGCAAAAGCAAGGCAGCCATGAATCCCGATACCCTGACCGACCAATTGAGCCTGTTCCTCGATGTACTGGAAACCGGCAGCTTTTCTGCCGCCGCCCGTCGCCACCCGCTGACCCCGTCTGCGGTAGCACGGCGCATCGACAACCTGGAAAGCGCCGTCGGCAGCCGCCTGTTCACCCGCAGCACCCACGCGGTGCGGGCCACGCCTGCAGGCAACGCCTTTGCCGAGCGGGCCAGGCGCATCATCGAAGAGTTGCGCCTGGCCCGGGCTGAAGCGGTGTCACTGAGCAATGCCCCGGAAGGCCTGATCCGCATCGACGCCCCTGCCGCGTTTGGCCGCCGCCACCTGGCCCCGGCCATTGCCGACTTCCTGGTGGCCTACCCGGGCCTGGACGTGCAACTGCGGTTGATCGACAGCTTCGTCGACCTGCAGGGCAGCCACCTGGGCGAGGTCGACCTGGTGCTGCGCGCCGGCCCTTTGGCCGACACCCGTCTGGTCGCCACGCCGCTCGCCTACATGGTGCGCATTGCCTGCGCCAGCCCCGCCTACCTGGCCAGCCGCGGCATCCCCACCTGCCCCAGCGAACTGCCCGGGCATGACGGGCTGGACTGGGATGGCCTGGCGCCGCCGTTCGCCTGGCGCTTCAGTGTGGCCGGGCAAACCCGCCTGTACCGCCCCGCGCGCATGCGCATGGCTGCCAACAATGCGGAAACCCTGCTGTTCGGCGCCCTCGCCGGCCTGGGGATAGCCCACCTGCCCACCTGGCTGATCAGTGAATACCTGCTGCGCGGCGAGCTGATCCCGTTGTTTTGCGACGGCGGCATGCCTGAAGCCGAGACCAGCGGCATTTACGCGCTACGCCTGGCACATGAAACGAACTCTCGCAGCCGTTTGCTGCTCGAATTCCTCAAGAGCCGCTTCAGCCCGATTCCACCCTGGGACCTGGCCTTGCGCAGTGAACTGCGCGATTAATTCGCGCACTGATGATCAGCGTGCCAGAATTTTCCATTGATGACTTTCAAGGACCTGCATGAACGCCGACACCCAAGCCTCCTGTGACGAGCTGCTGCTGGACAACCAGGTCTGTTTCGCCCTGCACTCCACCTCGTTGCTGATGACCAAGGTCTACAAGCCGCTGCTGCAGGCGCTGGGCCTGACCTACCCGCAATACCTTGCCATGCTCGTGCTCTGGGAGCGTGACGGCCTGACCGTGGGCGAAATCAGCCAGCACCTGCTGACCGACCCAGGCTCGCTGACCCCGCTGCTCAAGCGCCTGGAAAGCGAAGGCCTGTTGCAGCGCAACCGCAGCCGCGAAGATGAACGGGTAGTGATGGTGCAACTGACCGACAAGGGCCGCGCCCTGCAACAGCAGGCCAAAGAGGTGCCGCAATGCATTCTCAAGGCCAGCGGGCGCAGCCTGGAGCAGCTGCAGCAACTGCAAGCCGACCTGCTGAACCTGCGCGAAAACCTGCAGAAAAACCTCTGAGCGCTATGCTGTGAGATGGCCGTTCGGATGAACGGTGATTATTTATCTTGCGCGCTAACTAATTGCGCGCTAATTTAAATCCCACACCAACCCCCGCCCTCCTGCAAACGGGAGTGCACAGCACATTAGCGAGGCTCAAGATGCAAAAGGTCACTCCGCTGTACATCGCAGAAGCAACCTCCACCGGTGGGCGCGACGGCAAATCCCGCTCCAGCGACGGCAAGCTCGTCGTCAGCCTGAGCACCCCCAAGGAACTGGGCGGCGCGGGCGGTGACGGCACCAACCCCGAGCAGATGTTCGCCGCTGGTTACTCGGCCTGCTTCATCGGCGCCTTGAAGTTCGTGGCCGGGCAAGAGAAGAAAGCCCTGCCGGCAGATACCTCGATCACCGCCAAGGTGGGCATCGGCCAGATCCCGGGCGGTTTCGGCCTGGACATCGACCTGCACATCAACCTGCCGGGCCTGGCCCAGGCCGATGCCGAAGGGCTGGTGGAAAAGGCGCACCAGGTGTGCCCGTATTCCAATGCCACCCGCGGTAATGTGGATGTGCGCCTGCACGTAACCGTCTAAGGCGTAAAGGCTAGCGCGGTCCCCTGTGGGAGCGGCCTTGCGTCGCGAAAGGGGCGCGAAGCGGCCCCAGGCGTTCGGCATGTAGGCAGAAATTGCCGGGGCCGCCTTGCGGCCCTATCGCGACACAAGGCCGCTCCCCAAAAGCGCGAGCACAAGCACGCGCTGAGGATTGGCAAAAACACAGGCATAAAAAAACCCGGCTTGCGCCGGGTTTTTTGCGTCTCGCAAGAAGCATTACTTCTTGGAACGGCCTTTGAAGCTGTTGTCGCGAGTGTCGATGTCGATCCACTCGTCGATCTGGATGAAGTCGGCAACCGAGATCTCGGTACCGTTCGCCAGCTTGGCAGGCTTCATGACTTTGCCGGAGGTGTCACCGCGAGCAGCGTTCTCGGTGTAGACAACTTTACGGCTGATGGTGGTCGGCAGCTCAACCGACACCAGACGGCCTTCGAAGAACACAGCTTCGCAGACGTCTTCCATGCCTTCTTCGATGTACGGCAGAACGGCTTCGATGTCCTCGGCGTTCAGCTCGTACATGGTGTAGTCGGTGGTGTCCATGAAGGTGTACTCGTCACCATTGATGAACGACAGGGTCGCTTCTTTGCGATCCAGGATCACGTCGTCCAGCTTGTCGTCCGCACCGTATACGGTTTCGGTCTTGTAGCCGGTCAGCAGGTTCTTCAGCTTGGTCTTCATGATCGCGCTGTTACGGCCCGACTTGGTGAACTCAGCTTTTTGAACCAGCCACGGGTCGTTGTCGATCCGCAGGACGGTACCGGGTTTCAGTTCTTTACCAGTTTTCATTACGAAGTATCCGAATCTGGATGGATTTATAAAAATCGAGGCCGCGTATCATAGCGAATTTCGGTAAAAGTGTACTAGCGCTGTGGCAAGGTCCGGCTGAGCGGCCTGTCGCGCCCCCCAAAGGCGGGCATGCTGCTGCAGTTCCGGCCAATGCTGGCGGGCCGCCCGCCAGGCCTGGCCCATGTCGATATTCATGTTCCAGGCACGCCACAGGCCCAGCAGGGCTGCATCGGCATCGTCTGACAGGCCGCAGCGATAATGCGCGAGGAACGCTTCGAGTTTTTCCCAATGGGCATTCTCGTCCTGCACATAGATGTGCCACAGCATCGGCTGCCCCGCCCACTGAGCACGCACGAACGAGTCTTCGCCACGCACGGCATTGAAATCGCAGCTCCATAACAGCCGGTCGAAGTCGTCCTGGCTGACGAAAGGCAGCACCTGAACGGTCAGCGCCCCACGGGTGTGCGCATCACCCACGTGCAGCGGCCCCTCGCCCAACCACTGGCTGAGCCCCGCGACGATGCGCCCTTGCGGGACCAGCAGGTGGCAGGCCTGGTCAGCTGTAGCCAGGGCATCAAGCCAGTTGCCCAGCTGCGGGTTTTCATAGGCAAACAGCGAGATCAGCAGCGCATCCGGCACAAGGTCTACACCAAGCCCCTGCAAAAAGGCACGGCGCGCCTCCGCCGACTGCTGGAACGCGTCACGCCGGGCCAGCAGCGAACCCTCGCGCAGCAAACCACCCGTTTTGTCGGTAAAGCCCGGGAAGAAAAATACCTTGCGCAAACCGTTGGGCTGCGGCGAAGGCAAACCATGGCAACCCTCTACCCAGTCCTCGGCACTCAGGTACTCGAGGTTGAGCCAGAGCGGCGGCTGCGGAAGGGCGCGCATGGCCTCGACATACGCCGCGGGCAACTGGCAGGCGAACGCGCCGATCACCACATCGGCCGGCGCCACCGGCAACCACGCTGCCGGCCAGTGGCGCACATCCACGCCGTGTTGCCACTGTTGCGCCGCCGTGGCATCGGCGCCAGGGCACATGGGCGTGAAAGCGTTGAGGTCATCCACCCACAGGCGCACCGCCAGGCCGTGCTCGGCCACCAACTGCCGGGCCAGGCGCCAGGTCACGCCAATATCGCCGTAGTTGTCGACGACGCTGCAGAAGATGTCCCAGGTGGCTTTCATGCGCCCCTCCCGTGCGGGTGCAAAAACCGCGAATTCTGCGCATAAATTGGCGCAGACAAAAGCACCTGCGCAGAAAAATGCCCAAGCGCATGCGACAATGCCCCCCTACCACGCTGCCAGGAGGCTGCCATGCCGCGCCACCGTGAATTGAAGATCACCCTCAAGCCGTTGCCGTTGATCATGTGCGTTGCCTTGGGCCTGTGGCTGGGCGCCATGGCCATTGCCGCGAGCCTGTGGCTGGCCCAGCAGTTGTGGCCACAGCAGGTGCAACCTCTGGCCCAGGTGGTAGCCCCGCATGCAGACCGCCCCGTTGCAACGCCTGCACCGGCCACTGCCCAGGATGCCCAGGCCGAGATGTTCGAACGCTACAAGGACATCCTGCACAAACAGGCGCTGCAACAGGCCGCCGATGCCGCCCAAGGCAACCCGCGCAACCTCAACAGCCCCAAGTGCCAGTTCTGGCTGCAGCAAAACCGTACCGCGCCCACCGAAAAAAGCCAGGCCAACGTGCTGGAGTTCTGTTACTGACCATGGACAAGCCCCACCTGCTGGCGCTGATTGTCGCCACCCTCGAGCATGACCTGGACGTGCTGACCCGCGCAGCGCAAACAGCCTACGAGGCCGCCACCGCCGAAGAGAACATCGCCGAGAACAAGTACGACACGCTGGGCCTGGAGGCCTCGTACCTGGCCACCGGCCAGGCCCGCCGCAGTGCCGAGATCCGCCAGGCGCTGGTGATCTACCAGCAGTTGCTGCTGCGTGATTACGACCCGGCGCGCGGTGTGCAGGTAAGCAACCTGGTGACCCTGGAAAATGAAGATGGCAGGCAGCGCCGGCTGTTTCTCGGGCCTGAGGCAGCGGGGTTGAAGATTGGCGAGGGGGACGGGCTGGTGACGGTGATTACCCCGCGTTCGCCGCTGGGGCAGCTGTTGCTGGGCAAGCGGGTGGATGACGAGGTGAGCCTGGGGGCGCAGGTATCGTTCATTGTCGATGTTGTCTGAACCGGCCTCTTCGCGGGCACTCCCGCGCCCACAAGGACCCCACTGTCTTCAAGGCTGTGATATCCCTGTGGGCGCGGGCGGGCCCGCGAAAGGGCCGGCACAGGCAATAATTCTCTAAAGGGCCTGCAAGGCATCGAACCGCCCCGCCAGCCCCTGCTCAGCGAACTGCTCCACCACAAAGTCGATGAACGCCCGGGTCTTGCCCGGCAACAGCTTGTGCTCGGCGAAATACAGGCTGATATGCCCATCGTCCACATACCAGTCCGGCAACACCCGCAGCAGGCGCCCGGCCAGCAAGTAGGGCACGGCAAACGGCAGGCTCACCAGGGCAATGCCCAGCGCCTGCTCGGCCACCGCGCACGCCGCGTCCGAATCGCTCATGGTCATCGCCTGACGCAATTGCAGCGGCTGCTGCGCCTGCCAACGGCTGGTCAACGGCCACGAGCGCACCCGCCCGGTCTGCGGTGACCGCACCAGGATGCCGTCATGGCGTTGCAGCGCCTGCGGGTCTTCTATCGGCGCGTGCCGCTGCAGATAGGCCGGCGCCGCCACCAACACCCGGTGCGCGGGGGTCAGCTTGCGCGCCACCACCCCCGGCGGCAGTTCGAAACCACCGCCAATCGCTGCATCGAAGCCCTGGCCGATCAGGTCGACCTGGCGGTTGTCGAAATGCCAATCCGGGGTAATCGCCGGGTAACGGCGCAAGAATTCCCCCAGCAACGGCAGCACGTACAAACGCCCGAACACGGTGCCCATGCTCACCCGTAACGACCCAGCCGGCTGGCCTTCTGCACTGGCCAGGTTGGCCACGGCGTACTGAATGGTGCGAAAGCTGTCACTGACCTCGCCAAGAAAACGCTGCCCCGCTTCGGTCAAGGTCAGCTTGCGGGTACTACGCTGGAACAACCGCACACCCAGGCGCGCTTCCAGCTGCGCAACGTGCTTGCCCACGGCAGCCGGGGTTAGGCTCAGGCGCCTGGCGGCTTCGGCAAAACTGCCGACCTCGGCACTGCGGATGAAGCATTCCAACGCGCTGAATGATTCCATGGCCATGATTAGCAACCAAAGGTTTACTCTGCTGATAGTGATTACCATCTTATCAGTAGGCAATCGAGCGCCGATACTGTGCCCATCCAAGGCATTTCGGCCTGGCTTCCAGCAGGAGAACAGCATGTCCAAGCAACTTACACTCGAAGGCAAAGTGGCCCTGGTTCAGGGCGGTTCCCGAGGCATTGGTGCAGCCATCGTGCGGCGCCTGGCCCGCGAAGGCGCGCAAGTGGCCTTCACCTATGTCAGCTCTGCCGGCCCGGCTGAAGAACTGGCCCGGGAAATTACCGAAAACGGTGGCAAAGCCTTGGCCCTGCGGGCTGACAGCGCTGATGCCGCGGCCGTGCAGCTGGCGGTGGATGACACCGTGAAGGCCTTGGGCCGGCTGGATATCCTGGTCAACAACGCCGGTGTGCTGGCAGTGGCCCCGGTGACAGAGTTCGACCTGGCCGACTTCGATCGCATGCTGGCCGTGAACGTACGCAGCGTGTTCGTCGCCAGCCAGGCCGCCGCACGCTATATGGGCCAGGGGGGTCGTATCATCAACATTGGCAGCACCAACGCTGAACGCATGCCGTTTGCCGGTGGTGCACCGTACGCCATGAGCAAGTCGGCACTGGTTGGCCTGACCCGCGGCATGGCACGCGACCTCGGGCCGCAGGGCATTACCGTGAACAATGTGCAGCCCGGCCCAGTGGACACCGACATGAACCCGGCCAGTGGCGAGTTTGCCGAGAGCCTGATTCCGCTGATGGCCATTGGGCGGTATGGCGAGCCGGAGGAGATTGCCAGCTTTGTGGCATACCTGGCCGGGCCTGAAGCCGGGTACATCACCGGGGCCAGCCTGACTGTGGATGGTGGGTTTGCAGCCTGATTGAACGGTTGCCTGTGCCGCGAAAAGGCCGGCACAGGCTTAGCCTTACTTTGCCCCCAGGCACTGTTCCATCACGTCCAAAAAAGCCCGGGCAGCCGGTGTGGGGCTGGACGACCACACCGCATACAAGTGCCGCACCGGCGCATCCACCAACCGCGCCACTGCTACACCTTCGATGCCTTGAGCCACCCGCTCGGGCACCAGGCCGACGGCCATGCCCCGCTGCACGAATTTCTCCACCAGACGAACATGCCCGATCTCGAACTGCACCCGACGCTGCAACCCCACTGCTTCAAACGCCTCGTCGGTCTGGCGTCGCGCCCCGGTGCCTTCGGGGAAATCCACCAACACTTCACCTGCCAGGTCAGCCAGCGCCAGCTGTGCCCTGCCCGCCAGGCGATGCCCCAACGGCAACACCGCCACCAGTTCTTCCCGGGCCAGCAACCGATGCTGCACCCCCTGCACCACCTCGCCCTGCCACAGCCCGATAAAACCCACGTCCAGGCGCCGCTCGAGCACATCAGCAATCAGCAATTCGCTCTTGGCCGTGAGCCAGCGTACATCTACATCGGGGAAACGACCGTGAAACACCGCCAACAGGTCGACCAGGTCCAGCGCGGTGAGCGAGCTGATTTCACCAATCGCCAGCCGCCCGCGCACCTGGCCGCAGGCCGCTGCCACGTCATCGGCAATGCGCCGGGCCGCCTCCACCGCGGGCCGTGCACTGAGTACAAAGGCTTCCCCCGCAGGTGTCAGGCGTACCCGCCGCGAACTACGCTCGAACAGGCTCACCCCCAGCTGCGCCTCCAGCCGCGCCACTTGATGGCTAAGGGCCGACTGCACCACATGGCAGCGCTCCGCCGCGCGGGTAAAACTGCCGGTGTCGGCCACGGCAAGGGCATATTCGAGCTGCTTGAGGTTCATCGATCTATCTGCTTTCAAGATGAATAGGTTGAAAACTATACATTGGTGTCATGCCTGACACTTCCTGATAATCATCACCACACACCACTGCCCCCACGAGAATTGCATGCACACCCCCACTCTCAGCCGCGCCTTGATCCTGCTGATGGCTACCGCCACAGGCCTGGCCGTGGCCAGCAACTATTACGCCCAACCGCTGCTGCACAGCATCGCCCAGCAGTTTGGCTTGAGCACCGCCAGCGCCGGCAGCATTGTGATTGCCGCGCAACTCAGCTATGGCGCCGGCCTGTTGTTGCTGGCACCGCTGGGCGACCTGTTCGAGCAGCGCCGGCTGATTACCGTGATGACCGTTGTCTCCACCCTGGGCCTGGTCATCAGCGCTTGTGCACCCAGCCTGCCCTGGCTGCTGCTCGGCACGGCGCTGACCGGGCTGTTCTCGGTGGTGGCACAGATCCTCGTGCCGATGGCAGCGACCCTGAGCGAGCCGCATCAGCGTGGGCGCGCGGTCGGCACGCTGATGAGCGGCCTGCTGCTGGGCATCCTGCTGGCGCGTACTGCTGCCGGCTTCATGGCCGAGCTGGGTGGCTGGCGCAGTATCTACGTGCTGGCCGCCGTGCTGATGGCATTTACCGCCGTGGCGCTGTACCGCAGCCTGCCACAGCACCACAGCCACGCCGGGCTGAAATACCCGGCACTGATCGGCTCCGTATTCCGTCTGTTCATCGAAGAGCCCGTGCTGCGCCTGCGCTCGCTGCTCGGTCTGTTGGCATTCAGCCTGTTCGCCCTGTTCTGGACACCCCTGGCGTTTCTGCTGGCGAAAGGCCCCTACCACTATTCGGATGCAGTGATCGGCCTGTTCGGCCTGGCCGGTGCGGCGGGTGCGTTGTCGGCCAACTGGGCCGGGCGCCTGGCAGACCGCGGCAAGGGCGCGCTGGGTACCACCGTGGGCCTGGTGGTGTTGCTGCTGTCGTGGGTGCCGCTGGGGTTTGCCGAACAGTCCCTGCTCGCCTTGCTGCTGGGGGTGCTGATGCTCGACCTGGCGGTACAGCTGGTGCATGTGAGCAACCAGAACGCAGTGATCGCCCTGCGGCCGGAGGCACGTACGCGGCTGAATGCCGGTTATATCACCTGCTACTTCATTGGCGGGGCGCTTGGGTCGTTGCTGGGCACCCAGCTGTTCCAGCGCCAGGGCTGGATGGGGATCGTGGTGGCCGGGCTGGTGATTGGCGGGCTGGCGTTGCTGGCCTGGGGATGGGCCGAACGCAAGCGCAAGAATGCCTTGCAGGTGGCCTGAAAAACGCTCGCTGGATTCTTCGCGGGCACGCCCGCTCCCACAGGTGCCTCACAAACCTCAGGGCAGTGATACGCCTGTGGGTACGGGTGTGCCCGCCAAGAGGCCAGCCACGGCGACAAAGTACCGCACTACCCTCCGTCGCAATGCCGTTGACTTGCCTGCCGGGGCAGCGCTCATTAAGCGCTGGAATGCCCTTTCCCTGACAGGATGAATTTATGACAAGACTCACGGTACAGTCCGGCGATTTCTTGCAAGGTGAAGGCGAGTATCGCAATGGATCGCTCACACTCAAGACCGCGCGCAGCCCCTCACCCGGTGAGCGGATTTCCCTGGCACGCATCAGCGACTTGCGGCTGGCCAGCCTGGAAACCAACCGCAGCCTTGGCAGCGCCTTGGGCTGGGGCGTGGCTGGCGCCCTGGTGGCAGGCCCAGTAGGGCTGCTGGCCGGGCTGTGGTTGGGTGGCAAGGAAGAAGAAGCAACCTTTCTGGCCACCTTCAAGGATGGACGCAAGCTGATGGCCATTACCGATGGCAAGACCTGGTCGAAGATCGATGACAACTGGCGGCAGCACAAGCGGCCGATCAAGACAGGCTGACTGAATATACGCCGGGCCTGGATCGTTTTATGTAGAGGGCGGCTGGTAAGATGCCGCCTTTTTCATGGCCTGTACCGGCCTCTTCGCGGGTAAACCCGCTCCTACAGGGGTATCACCAACCGGTGTATCACCAACTGGTGTATCCCCAACCGGTGCTTCACCAACCGGTGTATCACCACCTGGTGCATCACCAACCGGTGTATCGCCGCCCGGTGCATCACCAACTGGTGTATCCCAACCGGTGTACCACCAACCAGTGTAGGAGCGGGTTTACCCGCGAAAGGGCCGGTACAG
>NZ_JBJJLR010000085.1:0-11080 GCF_046230975.1 Pseudomonas sp. KCJK9058 | reverse complement strand
GCCGGCGTCGCCACCAGCACTTCCCGCGCAGCCACCCGCCCACCCCCCACGCACCTGACCAGCACCTGCGCGACCACCAGGCGCAGCGACTCGGCCAGCATCGCCCGCACCAACGGCTTTTCCTCGGCAGCAAAAACCTCCACCAACCTGTCGATGCTGCTGGTCGCCGAACGCGCATGCACGGTTGCCAGCACCAGGTGCCCGGTTTCGGCCGCGCGCAGGGCCAGGCGAATGGTTTCAAGGTCGCGCAACTCGCCGATCATGATCACGTCCGGGTCCTGGCGCAGCGCACTGCGCAGCCCCTGAGCAAAGCCGCGACTATGGCGCCCCATCTCACGCTGGTTGACCAGGCTGCGCTGGCTGGCATGGATAACCTCGACAGGGTCTTCCAGGGTGATGATGTGCAGCGCCCGCTCGCGGTTCAGCTGGTCGAGTAGCGTTGCCAGGGTACTGGACTTGCCACTGCCGGTCGGCCCGCCCACGAGGATCAAGCCATCCCGACATTGCGCAACAGCTTGAAACACATCCGCAAGGTCCAGCTCACTCACCGTCGCAATACGCCCCGGAATCAACCGAAAGGTAACCGCCGGGCCATTCAACTGGCGAAACAGGTTCAGCCGAAAGCGCCCAAGCGCCGGCAACTCCAGTGCAAGGTCCATTTCGTCGCCTTGGGCCCACTGCCGGCGCTGGTCATCATCCAGCACGCTCGCCATGCCCTCGTTCAAGGCACCCTGGCTCAAGGGCGGCAAGCCCATACGCTGCAACTCGCCATCCAGGCGCAGCATCGGAATCTGGCCCGTCGCCAGGTGCAGGTCTGAAGCCCCCGCATCCACAGCTCGGGCCAATAGGTCGGTCACATCCATGAGACTCCCCAAAGGCCTTCAAGCAGGTAGAATGCCGCAGACCCTACAGCTGCCGGCATCGATCCATGTCCACCCTAGCAGACAACCTTTCCGCGATTTCCGCCCGTATCGCCAGTGCTGCCCAGGCAGTCGGGCGTGATCCGGCCAGCGTCCAGTTGCTGGCCGTGAGCAAGACCAAGCCCGCCAGCGCTATCCGCGAGATCCATGCCGCCGGTGTGCGCGACTTCGGGGAGAATTACCTACAGGAAGCACTGACAAAGCAGCAGGCCCTCAGCGACTTGCCCTTGATCTGGCACTTCATCGGCCCCATTCAGTCGAACAAGACCAAGGCCATCGCCGAGCATTTCGACTGGGTGCATTCCGTGGACCGCCTGAAAATTGCCCAACGCCTGTCGGAACAGCGCCCTGCCGGGTTGGCGCCGCTGAACATCTGCCTGCAGGTAAACGTCAGCGGCGAAGACAGTAAATCCGGCTGCACCCCGGTCGACCTACCCGCGTTGGCCAAAGCCGTAGCCGCACTGCCCAACCTGCGCCTGCGCGGGCTGATGGCAATCCCGGAACCCACCGAAGACCGCGCCACCCAGGAGGCCGCCTTCGCCAGCCTGCGCAAGTTGCAGGAAGGCCTGGGGTTTGGCCTGGACACCCTGTCCATGGGCATGAGCCACGACCTGGAAGCGGCTATCGCCCAGGGCGCGACGTGGGTACGAATTGGCACGGCCCTGTTCGGCGCCCGCGACTACGGCAACACCTGATTCCATGCTTCACTCACTCTTTTCCACAAGGACCTGACATGAGCAAGACACGTATTGCCTTTATCGGCGCCGGCAACATGGCCGCCAGCCTGATCGGTGGTCTGCGTGCCCAGGGCCTGGACGCCTCGCAGATCCGCGCCAGCGACCCGGGCGCCGAGACCCGCAGTCGCATCCAGGCCGAGCACGGCATTGAAGCCTTCGAGGACAACGCCCAGGCCATCGATGGCGCTGACGTCATCGTGCTGGCGGTCAAGCCACAAGTCATGAAAACCGTATGTCAGGCACTGCAACCCAACCTGCAGGATGGCCAGCTGATCGTTTCAATCGCCGCCGGCATCACGTGCGCCAGCCTGCAAAGCTGGGTGGGCGCTCGCCCGGTGGTGCGCTGCATGCCCAACACCCCGGCATTGCTGCGCCAAGGCGTGAGCGGCCTGTACGCCACCGCTGAAGTGTCCGGCGAACAGCGTCAGCAGGCCGAACAACTGCTGTCGGCCGTGGGCACCGCCCTGTGGCTGGAGCAAGAACAGCAACTGGACGCCGTGACAGCTGTGTCCGGCAGTGGCCCGGCGTACTTCTTCCTGCTAATCGAGGCCATGACCGCGGCAGGCGAAAAACTCGGCCTGCCACGCGAAACGGCCTCCCAACTGACCTTGCAGACGGCCCTGGGCGCCGCGCGCATGGCAGTTGCAAGCGATGTCGATGCCGCTGAACTGCGCCGCCGCGTCACTTCGCCCGCCGGCACCACGGAAGCGGCGATCAAGTCGTTCCAGGCCAGCGGCTTCGAAGCCATCGTCGAGCAGGCGCTGCAGGCTGCAGCCACGCGCTCCGCCGAGCTGGCCGAACAACTGGGCAAATAAGGAGCTTTAGATGAATGCACTGTCAGGCGCCGCGATTTTCGTGGTGCAAACCCTGGTCAGCCTTTACTTGGTCGTCGTCCTGCTGCGCTTCGTGCTGCAACTGGTCAAGGCCAACTTCTACAACCCGCTGTGCCAGTTCGCCGTTCGTGCCACCCAACCGCTGCTCAAGCCGATCCGCCGGATCATCCCTAGCGTTGGCGGGCTGGATACCTCGTCGCTACTGCTGGCGGTGGTCATCCAGGCCTTGCTGATGGGCTTTGTGCTGATGGTCACCTACGGTACCTTCGGCGACGTCCTGCACCTGCTGATGTGGGCGATCATCGGCATCACCTCGCTGTTCCTGAAGATTTTCTGGGTGGCGATGATCGTCATGGTGATCGTTTCCTGGGTTGCCCCCAACAGCCACAACCCGGCGGCCGAACTGGCCTACCAGATCAGCGAGCCCGTGCTGGCGCCGTTCCGCCGCCTGGTGCCAAACCTGGGCGGCATGGACATCTCGCCGATCTTCGCCTTCCTGGCGATCCAGGTGATCCAGTCGTTTGTCATGCCTCCGCTGGCCGCCTACGCGGGCATGCCTCAAGAGCTGTGGCGAATGATCTGAGGCTCGCCAGAGCCAGCGTGCCCCCAGTCGCAAGCCTTTGCTTGCCGCTGGGGGTAGCGCTCTTTAGACTTACGCCTCCGTCAAGCGTGAGCAGGGTCGATGTCAACTGTCTTTCCCGAAGATTCCGTCGGTCTGGTAGTACCGCAAACCGCCCGGTTCGATGAACCGCTGGCACTGGCCTGTGGCCGTTCACTGGCCAGTTACGAACTGGTCTACGAGACCTATGGCACCCTGAACGCCAGCGCGAGCAACGCCGTGCTGATCTGCCATGCCCTGTCCGGCCACCACCATGCCGCTGGCTACCATGCCGCCACCGACCGCAAGCCGGGCTGGTGGGACAGCTGCATCGGCCCTGGCAAACCGATCGACACCAACCGCTTCTTCGTGGTCAGCCTGAACAACCTCGGCGGCTGCAACGGCAGCACCGGCCCCAGCAGTGTCAACCCAGCCACCGGTAAACCGTATGGCGCCGAGTTCCCGGTATTGACCGTGGAAGACTGGGTGCACAGCCAGGCACGGCTGGCCGACCGCCTGGGCATCCAGCAGTGGGCAGCTATCGTCGGCGGTAGCCTGGGTGGCATGCAGGCGCTGCAATGGACGATGACCTACCCCGAGCGCGTACGCCACTGCGTCGACATTGCCTCGGCACCCAAGCTGTCGGCGCAGAACATCGCCTTCAACGAGGTGGCGCGTCAGGCCATTCTTACCGACCCTGAGTTCCATGGAGGCTCGTTCCAGGACCAGGGCGTGATCCCCAAGCGCGGCCTGATGCTGGCACGCATGGTCGGCCACATTACCTATCTGTCCGATGATTCGATGGGTGAAAAATTCGGCCGAGAGCTGAAAAGCGACAAGCTCAACTACGACTTCCACAGCGTCGAGTTCCAGGTCGAAAGCTATCTGCGCTATCAGGGCGAGGAGTTTTCCGGCCGTTTCGACGCCAACACCTACCTGCTGATGACCAAGGCACTGGACTATTTCGACCCGGCCGCCACGCACGGTGGTGATCTGGCCGCCACCCTGGCCCACGTCAAGGCAGACTACTGCATCATGTCGTTCACCACCGACTGGCGCTTCTCTCCGGCCCGTTCGCGCGAGATCGTCGACGCGCTGATGGCCGCGCGCAAGAACGTCTGCTACCTGGAGATCGATTCGCCCTACGGGCACGATGCCTTCCTGATCCCCACACCTCGCTACATGCAGGGTTTCTCGAACTACATGAACCGCATTGCCATCTGAGGACAGCATGAGAGCCGATCTGGAAATCATCCACGACTGGATCCCCGCCGGCAGCCGGGTACTCGACCTGGGCTGCGGTAGCGGCGAACTGCTGGCCTCGCTGCGTGACCGCAAACAGGTCACCGGCTACGGCCTGGAAATCGACGCCGACAATATCGCCGCCTGCGTGGCCAAGGGCGTCAACGTCATCGAACAGGACCTGGACAAAGGCCTGGGCAACTTCGCCAGCAACAGCTTCGACGTGGTGATCATGACCCAAGCCCTGCAGGCCGTGGAATACCCCGACCGCATCCTCGACGAAATGCTGCGAGTGGGCCGTCAGTGCATCATCACCTTCCCGAACTTCGGCCACTGGCGCTGCCGCTGGTACCTGGCGACCAAAGGCCGCATGCCGGTATCGGACTTCATGCCGTATACCTGGTACAACACGCCGAACATCCACTTCTGCACCTTCGCCGACTTCGAAGAACTTGTGCACGAACGCCGAGCCAAGGTACTCGACCGCCTGGCGGTCGACCACTTGCACCGCAACGGGTGGGGTGGCCGGCTATGGCCTAATCTTCTAGGTGAGATCGGCATCTACCGCGTCAGCAGTCCGGGCCTGCAAGAGCATCAGCTCGCGGTCTGACGCCCACCGGAGGAATCGCACCATGCGTCGCCTAGCCCTGTTCCTGATCAGCCTGTGCCTGGCCCTGCCAGTATTGGCTGCCGATGCCGCACGCCCCGAGCGCAAGGAGGTATTTGGCGACGTGACGGTGCACTACAGCGCATTCACCTCCAGCATGCTCACACCCGAGGTGGCCGCGGCCACCGGCCTGGTTCGCAGCAAGAACCAGGGCGTGCTCAACATTGCCGTGCTCAAGGCCGGCAAGCCCACCCCAGCACTGGTCAGCGGTAAGGTCAGAGACCTGACCGGGCGCATCAGCCCGCTGTCGTTCAAGCAGATTACCGAACCGGGCGCGGTGTACTACATCGCCCAGTTCAAGATCGAACAACCAGAAACCGTCACCTTCGACCTGACCATCGAAACCGGCGGCATCAGCAACTCTCTCAGCTTCAACCAGGAAGTGTTCCCAGGCGAATGATGAATTTCCAGCAACTCGTATTGGCCAGCCACAATGCCGGCAAACTGAAGGAACTCCAGGCCATGCTCGGCCATTCCGTGCAACTGCGCTCGATTGGTGAGTTCAGCCAGGTGGAGCCGGAAGAAACCGGCCTGTCGTTCGTCGAGAACGCCATCCTCAAGGCGCGCAACGCCGCCCGCATTTCCGGCCTGCCGGCCCTGGCCGATGACTCTGGCCTGGCAGTGGACTTCCTCGGCGGCGCGCCGGGCATCTACTCGGCGCGTTATGCCGACGGCAAAGGTGACGCGGCAAACAATGCCAAGCTGCTCGAAGCCTTGAAAGACGTGCCTGAAGCTGAGCGCAGTGCACAGTTCGTCTGCGTTCTGGCGCTGGTGCGCCACGCCGACGACCCATTGCCGATCCTGTGCGAAGGCCTGTGGCACGGGCGCATCCTGTTCGAGGCCAGCGGCGAGCAGGGCTTTGGCTACGACCCGCTGTTCTGGGTACCGGAGCGCAACTGCTCCAGCGCCGATCTAGCCCCAGCAGACAAGAACCAGCTCAGCCACCGCGCCCGTGCCATGGCCCTGCTGCGCAAACGTCTGGGCCTGGCATGATCGAAATGCTGTCGCCCCCCGGCGCGGCAGGCTTTAGCAGCCTGCCGCCGCTGGCGCTGTACATCCACATTCCGTGGTGCGTACGCAAATGCCCTTATTGCGACTTCAACTCCCACGCAGCCGGGCCTGAACTACCGGAAGATGCCTACGTCACAGCCCTGCTCGACGACCTCGACGAGGAACTGGCTGCCGTACAAGGTCGCCCGATCAGCTCGATCTTCTTCGGTGGCGGTACGCCAAGCCTGTTCAGTGCCAACGCCCTTGGCCGGCTACTGCGTGGCATAGAGCAACGTATTCCGTTCGCGCCAGACATCGAGATCACCCTCGAAGCCAACCCGGGCACCTTCGAGCAGGACAAGTTCAAGGCCTACCGGCAGACCGGTATCAACCGTCTTTCGATCGGCGTGCAGAGCTTCCAGCCAGCCAAGCTGGAGGCACTGGGGCGCATCCACAATGGCGACGAAGCGGTGCGGGCCGCCGACATGGCGCGCGCGGCCGGTTTCGACAATTTCAACATGGACCTGATGCACGGCCTGCCCGACCAGTCGCTGGACGACGCGCTGGGCGACCTGCGCCAGGCCATCGATCTGGGGCCGACACACCTGTCGTGGTATCAGCTGACCGTGGAGCCGAACACGGTGTTCTGGAACCAGCCGCCAGAGCTGCCCGAAGACGACATCCTCTGGGATATTCAGGAAGCCGGCCAAGCGCTGATGGCCGAGCACGGCTACCGCCAGTACGAGGTATCGGCCTACGCCCAGGCAGGCCGCGCCGCCCGCCACAACCTCAACTACTGGCGCTTCGGTGACTTCATCGGCATTGGCGCTGGCGCTCACGGCAAGCTCACCTTTGCCGACGGGCGCATCCTGCGTACCTGGAAGACCCGCCTGCCCAAGGATTACCTGAACCTGGCCAAGCCGTTCAAGGCCGGCGAGAAGCTGCTGCCAGTCGATGAACTGCCGTTCGAGTTCCTGATGAACGCCCTGCGCCTGACCGATGGCGTGGAAGCCGAACTGTTCACCCAACGCACCGGCTTGCCACTGTCACAGCTGCAGGAAGCACGCCGCGCCGCCGAACAAAAGGGCCTTTTGCAGGTCGAACTGGATCGACTGGTAGCCACGCCGAGGGGCCAGTTGTTCCTCAATGACCTGCTGCAGTATTTCTTGACCTAAGGATGACCCATGGATCTGGTACTTGATCTGCTCGCGACGGTTTCCCGCTGGAGCCGCAGCAACCTGTCGGAGATTTCACTGGCCTTGGTAGGCTGCCTGCTGGTGCTGTTCGGCACCGATGTCAAAGCCTGGGCCGAGCAGCGCCTGGGCGGCCTAGCGGGCGCCCTGCGCGTGCCGTTCATGGCGCTGATGGTGATGATCGGCAGCGGTGCTGCGCTGATCTATGCCACACCGTGGGTGGTGAAGGGGCTCAGCCAGTTCAACAACTATGCGTTGGCGCCTGTGTTGCTGGTGGTGCTGGTATTGATTGGCGTGGTGGCGGATCGCCGAGGCTGAGCCAATGGCCCCGGGCCCTTGTAGGAGCGGGTTCACCCGCGAAAGGGCCGGCCCTGCTGGCCAATCTCCACCCGCCGTTCACCGTTGCCGCCACTACCGTATTCGCGGGTGAACCCGCTCCTACAAAGAAAAAACCGCCCTTCTCAAGGCGGTTTTTTCGCCTGCATTCCTGCAGGCATCGGCACATCGAGAAGCCCGTATCAGCCGCTCAATCCACCTTCTCGAACTTCAAGTCCCACACCCCGTGCCCCAGCCGCTCACCGCGGCGTTCGAACTTGGTGATCGGGCGCTCTTCGGGGCGCGGCACATAGGTGCCGTCTGCCGCACGGTTGCGATAGCCAGGAGCTGCGCTCATCACTTCCAGCATGTACTCGGCATACGGCTCCCAATCGGTGGCCATGTGGAACACACCACCAGGCTTGAGCTTGCGACGTACCAGCTCGGCGAACTCCAGCTGGACGATGCGGCGCTTGTGGTGACGCGCCTTGTGCCATGGGTCTGGGAAGAACAGCATCAGGCGATCAAGGCTGTTATCCGCCACGCAGCGGTTCAGCACTTCGATGGCATCGCAGTCATACACCCGCAGGTTTTTCAGCCCCTGGGTCAGCACGCCATTGAGCAGCGCGCCAACACCCGGGCGGTGCACTTCCACACCGATGAAATCCTGCTCAGGTGCGGCAGCGGCCATTTCCAGCAGGGAATGGCCCATGCCGAAGCCGATCTCCAAGGTGCGCGGGGCCGAACGGCCGAACACCTGGTCGTAGTCCACCGGGCTGTCAGCCAGTGGCAGGATGTACAGCGGGCCGCCTTGGTCCAGGCCGCGTTGCTGGCCTTCGGTCATGCGCCCGGCACGCATCACGAAGCTCTTGATGCGGCGGTGTGGGCGGGCTTCGCCGTCGGGGGTGATCGGCGTATCGTGCGATTCAGTCATCAGTTGCTCTTACTTGATCAGACCATCCAGCGGCGAAGAGGCGCTGGCATAGAGTTTCTTCGGCATACGGCCGGCCAGGTAGGCCATGCGACCCGCGACAATGGCGTGTTTCATGGCCTCAGCCATCAGCACCGGCTGCTGGGCGTGGGCGATGGCCGAGTTCATCAGCACTGCCTCACAGCCCATTTCCATGGCGATGGTGGCGTCGGATGCGGTACCCACGCCAGCATCGACCAGCACCGGAACCTTGGATTCTTCCAGGATGATCTGCAGGTTGTAGGGGTTGCAGATACCCAGGCCGGTGCCAATCAGGCCAGCCAGCGGCATGACCGCGATGCAGCCGACTTCGGCCAGCTGACGGGCGATGATCGGGTCGTCGCTGGTGTAGACCATGACATCGAAACCTTCCTTGACCAGCACTTCGGCGGCCTTGAGGGTTTCGATCACGTTGGGGAACAGGGTTTTCTGGTCGGCCAGCACTTCCAGCTTCACCAGCGTCCGGGACTCGTGCGATTTGCGCCCATCGAGCAGTTCGCGGGCCAGACGGCAAGTGCGTACCGCTTCCACCGCGTCAAAGCAGCCTGCAGTGTTCGGCAGGATGGTGTACTTGTCGGGCGACAGTACATCGAGCAGGTTCGGCTCGCCCGCGTTCTGGCCAAGGTTGGTGCGGCGCACAGCGACGGTGACGATTTCGGCACCCGAGGCCTCGGTGGCCAGGCGGGTTTCTTCCATGTCACGGTACTTGCCGGTACCGACCAGCAGGCGCGACTGGAAAGTACGCCCGGCCAGGGTGAAGGGCTTGTCGCTACGAACGTTGCTCATCGTTGTTCCTCGGGAAAAGGTTGCAGGGCTTGCTTGTGAACCGCCGGGCTGCTGTCAGCCGCCACCGATGGCGTGGACCACTTCGACCTGGTCGCCGTCATTCAGCAGCGTGCTGTCGTGCTGGCTACGCGGCACGATATCCAGGTTCAGTTCCACTGCAACACGGCGCCCGGTCAGTTCCAGGCGCGCCAGCAGGGCTGCAACGCTTTCGCCGGCAGGCAGTTCGTAAGGTTCACCGTTCAATTTAATGCGCATGCGCACGGCCACCATTGTTCTTTGGGGCCAGCATTCTAGCGCCGAACCGCCCTGCAACCCAAGGGCGGTGCGCGCCATTAGTCGTGATTGTGGACCACTCGGTCAACCCAGCCGCCAGGCTGCCAGGCCCAGGCACAGCCAGCCGACAAGGAAGCACAAGCCACCAATCGGGGTGATGATGCCAAGCTTGCCAAGGCCACTGAGGGTCAGCAGGTACAGGCTGCCGGAGAACAGCACGATGCCCAACGCAAACAGGCCGCCAGCCCACCCGACCAGGCGCCCGGGCAGGTGCGCCGAGAGCACCGCAACGCCGAAGATCGCCAAGGCATGGACCAGTTGGTAAGTCACGCCGGTATGGAAGATTGCCAGGTAGTCAGCCGTCAGCCGGTTTTTCAGGCCATGAGCGGCGAAGGCGCCCAGGGCGACACCGGTAAAGCCAAAAAAGGCGGCAAGCATCAGGAAGCTGCGAAGCATGGGACGACTCCTTGTATCGGGTCTGTATAATGGCCCCTTCCACCCTTAGGGCCAAGCCATCGACATGCTGTCAACGCTTATCCGTCGCCTCTCCCGCGCCCTGCTCTGGTTCGTTGCCGGCAGCATCGTGCTGGTGCTGGTGTTCCGCTGGGTACCACCGCCCGGCACGGCGCTGATGGTCGAGCGCAAGGTACAGTCTTGGGTGAATGGTGAACCGATCGACCTGCAGCGCGACTGGGAGCCATGGGAGAACATCTCCGATGAGCTCAAGGTTGCAGTCATTGCTGGCGAGGACCAGAAGTTCGCCAACCACTGGGGCTTCGACCTCCCGGCCATTCAGGCGGCGTTGGCCCACAACGAGCGCGGTGGCAACATTCGCGGCGCCAGCACCCTGACCCAACAAGTGGCCAAAAACCTGTTTCTGTGGTCAGGCCGCAGCTGGTTTCGCAAGGGGCTGGAGGCCTGGTTCACCGCACTGATTGAGCTGTTCTGGTCGAAGGAGCGGATTCTCGAGGTCTATTTGAACAGCGCCGAGTGGGGCAAGGGCGTGTTTGGTGCCCAGGCGGCGGCGCGTTATCACTTTGGTGTCGACGCCAGCCGGCTCAGCCGCCAGCAGGCGGCGCAGCTGGCTGCGGTGCTGCCTAGCCCCATCAAATGGAGTGCCAGCCGGCCGAGTGCCTACGTGGCCAGCCGGGCCGGCTGGATTCGCCGGCAGATGAGCCAGCTGGGCGGGCCCAGCTACCTGATGCAGCTGGACTCATCCAGAAAGCTTTGAATGCAGGCCCGGCCCTTTCGCGGGTAAACCCGCTCCTACGGGCAACCGCATCCCCGGCCTCCTCGCGGGCAAACCCGCGCCTACGGGCAACCGCATCCCCAGCCTCCTCGCGGGCAAACCCGCGCCTACGGGCAACCGCATCCCCGGCCTCTTCGCGGGCAATCCCGCGCCTACGGGCAACCGCATCCCCGGCCTCCTCGCGGGCAGACCCGCGCCTACAGGCAACCGCATCCCCGGCCTCCTCGCGGGCAGACCCGCGCCTACAGGCAACCGCATCCCCTGTAGGAGCGGGTTTACCCGCGAAGAGGCCAGCAAAGCCAGCACA
>NZ_JBJJLR010000084.1:0-12229 GCF_046230975.1 Pseudomonas sp. KCJK9058 | reverse complement strand
CCGGGCTTGCTCCCGGGAGGACCGCGCTGCAGGCCCCATCCTGGGGCCCAGCGCTTGACGGGCATCCATGCCCGTCACCTCCCTTCGCAAGCCCTACGCTCGGCCTCCTGAAGTCGCAATCCCCGGCGCCTGGGCTATCGCGCGCTTAGAAGCAAAATCAAAAGCCGAAGCGAGAGCGAGAGCGAGAGCGAGAGCGAGAGCATCGGGATCTTGCCTTGATTGTAGCTCAATGCCCCGCCGATGCCGGGCCCGCCTTGGCGGTAAAGGGCGGCTTGGCGAACCACACCAGCAGAATCAACCCGGCAAACACCCAGCTCATCAAGGTGAAGTAATCCACCGTCGACATCATGTAAGCCTGCCCATTGAGTATCTGCTCCAACTGCGCATAACTCTGCGGGCTGGCCCCGCCCAACTGCTCAAGGGTATGCCGCGTCGTCGGGTCGAACTGGCTGATGTGCTCGCTCAGGTAGGCATGGTGCTGATCCGCCCGACGAATCCAGATCCAGGTAGTCAACGAAGCCGCAAAACTCCCGCCCAAGGTTCGCAGAAAAGTCGCCAGCCCCGAACCGTCGGCAATCTGGTGCGGCGGCAGGTCAGACAGCAGAATGCTCAAGGTCGGCATGAAGAACAACGCCACGCCAATCCCCATGAACAACTGCACCAAGGCCACGTGCTGGAAGTCCACCTCGCTGGTGAAACCAGCCCGCATGTAGCAACTGGTGCCAATCGCCAGGAACGCCAACCCAGCCAGCACCCGCAGGTCGAAACGGTGCGCATATTTGCCCACGAACGGCGACATGATCACCGGCAGCAAACCGATCGGCGCCACCGCCAGGCCCGCCCAAGTCGCGGTGTAGCCCATCTGCGTCTGCAACCACTGCGGCAGGATCAGGTTGATACCGAAGAACCCGGCATACCCCCCGACCAGCACAATGGTGCCAATGCGGAAGTTGCGGTGCACAAACAGGCGCAAGTTGACCACCGGGTGCCGGTCGGTCAGTTCCCAGATCACGAATACCGCCAGGAACACCACCGAAACCAGGCTGCCGACAATGATGAACGACGACTCGAACCAGTCCAGATCGTTGCCCTTGTCCAGCACTACCTGCAAGGCCCCAACGCCGATAATGAGGGTCAGCAGGCCAATGTAATCCATCGGCTGGCGGCTGGTGACCACCGGGCGCGTACGCATCTGCTGGCGCACCACGGCAGCAGCGAACAGGCCGATGGGCACGTTGATGAAGAAGATCCATGGCCAGCTGTAGCTATCGGTAATCCAGCCCCCAAGAATCGGCCCGGCAATCGGCGCCACCACCGTGACCATCGCCAGCAGCGCCAGTGCCATCCCCCGTTTTGCCGGGGGATAGACAGCAATCAGCAGGGTCTGGGTCATCGGGTAAAGCGGCCCGGCGACCACACCCTGCAAGACGCGAAACCCGACCAGCTCGGGCATCGACTGGGCGATACCGCACAGGAACGAAGCCAGCACGAACAGCAGCGTGGCCCAGATGAACAGTTTCACTTCACCAAAGCGCCGGCTCAGCCAGCCGGTCAGCGGCAAGGCGATAGCGTTGCTCACCGCGAACGAGGTGATGACCCAGGTGCCTTGCTCGTAGCTCACCCCCAGGTTGCCGGAAATGGTCGGCAGGGCCACGTTGGCGATGGTGGTGTCCAGCACCTGCATGAACGTCGCGAGCGACAGGCCGATGGTGGTCAGCAGCAGACTTGGCGGCGTGAACTGGGCAGCGGCATTGTTGCTCATCGTTGCGCCGTCTTGCCGGTTGCACTGTTCTCGTGAATCAGCCGGGCGATCAGGTTGTCGGCTTCGATCATCTGGTGGTCATACACCTGGGTGGTGTAGCTGGCCTTCTGCGGTGGCTGCTGGGCCAGGGTCGGGCCGCTCTGGTCATGCAGGTCGACTTCAACCACGGTGGACAGGCCGATACGTAGCGGGTGGTCCTTGAGCTGGTCGGGGCTGAGGTGGATGCGCACGGGTACTCGCTGGACAATCTTGATCCAGTTACCGGTGGCGTTCTGCGCCGGCAGCAAGGCAAAGGCGCTGCCGGTGCCCGCGCCTAGGCTGTCGACCGTGCCGCTGTACTTGACCTCGCTGCCGTACACATCAGCGGTGATCTCCACCGGCTGGCCGATGCGCATCTCTCGCAGCTGGGTTTCCTTGAAGTTGGCATCGATCCACACCTGATCCAGCGGGATGACCGCCATGGTCGCGGTGCCCGGCTGCAGGCGCTGGCCCAACTGGACGGTACGCTTGGCGACGTAGCCGGTGACCGGCGCGACCAACGTGGTGCGGGCGTGGTCGAGGTAGGCCTGGCGCAGGTCGGCAGCTGCAGCCATGACATCGGGGTGCGAGGACACCACGGTGTCGTCGACCAGCGCGCTGCTGGTGCTGAGCTGTTGCCGCGCGCTGTTGACGGCGGCCTGGGCAACGCTCAGGTCGTCGCGGGCATGGGACAGTTCTTCGGCGGCAATCGCACCGCTGTCAGCCAGCACCTTGCGCCGGTTGAAGTCCTGCTGCGCCTTGCGCAGTTCGGCTTGGCGCGTTTCCAGTTGAGCCTTCAGCGAGTCAACGTTGCTGTACAGCCCACGCACCTGCCGCACGCTGCGTGCCAGCTTGGCTTCGGCGGACTGCAAGGCCACTTCGCTGTCGGCCGGGTCGAATTGCAGCAACACCTGGCCGGCGTGGACCAGGTCACCGTCATCGGCCCCGATGCTGATAACGGTGCCAGCGACCAGCGGGGTGATCTCCACCACGTTGCCGTTGACATACGCATCGTCGGTGCTTTCGTGCCAACGCCCGACAATGCTGTACCAGGCCCAGGTGCCGCCCCCTGCCAGGATCAGCAGCAACAGCAGGCCAAGCAACCAAGCCTTGCGCTTGCGCGACGGCTCGGGCGAGACGGAGGGAGTCGGGGTGTCTGCGGGAGTGGCCATGACAATACCTTGGATAATTCGTTACAGGGTTCAACGGTCGCCGAAGCGGCGGATCGTCAACGGGTCGCCAGCACCGAGCAGCACCTTGGCCAGCAGGCCTTCCAGGGTCTTGAGCTCCTCTGGTGCCAGCACGCCGCACAACTCGTTCATGGCGGCGGCGCCAATTTCCGGCAGGCGGTTGGCCAGGCGCTGGCCGTCGGCGGTGAGTGCCAGGCGCACCTGGCGACGGTCGTCGGCGCAGCGGTTGCGCACGATCAGTTCCTTCTGCTCGAGGCGGTCGAGCATGCGGGTCATCGATCCGCTGTCCAGGCCCAGGTAACGGCACAGTTCGGCCGGGGTATCCACCTGGTACTGGGTGACGATGATCAGCACTTTGAACTGCGCGGCGGTGACGCCCTCTGACTCCAGGTGCCAGTCAAGAATGCGGTCTTTGAGAATCGCAGCACGGCCAAGCAACATGCCGATGGCGCAGGTCTGGAAGTTTTCGGGAGAAAAATGGGCCATCGTTGGCTGCTCAGTTAAGTGTGTAGAAATATTACTGCCTAGGCAGTGAATGTCAAAGCTTTCATTAGCTAGCTATGAAATAGTGGGTGTTTTCTGGCTGTCACACCGCCCCCAGCAGGCGCGCATTGCGGCCCATCGCGACACACAATGCCGCACCTGCCAGGGGCTACGTAAAGGCGGCTACCGCGCTCGCAGGCCCAGCGCCTCCACCGCCCCGCAAGCAATCGCCATCCCCACCAGCTCTGCGAGGCTGCCCGCCTGCAACCGCTTCATCACCCGGCCTCGGTACAGGTCCACGGTCTTGACGCTGATGCCCAACTGCTCGGCAATCTCGCGGTTGTTCAACCCTTGGGCCAACGGTACGAAGACGTCGCGCTCACGCGGCGTCAGGCCGTCGATGCGCGCCTGCACCAAGGCCAGCGCCTGATCGCCCTCTCGCGCCAGCCCGGCGTGCTCCAGCGCAGCCTGAACGCTGTCGAGCAGCAGCTGGTCGTTGTAGGGTTTTTCGATGAAGTCGCAGGCGCCGGCCTTGAACGCCCGCACCACGATCGGTACATCGGCATGACCGCTGACGAAGATCACCGGCACCATCAGGCCACGCTCGCGCATCGCCTGCTGCACAGCCAACCCGCCCAGCCCCGGCATGCGCACATCCAACAGCACACACGCGGGCCCATCATCGACGCAGGCGTCGAGAAACGCCTGCCCGCTGGCGAATGGCAAGGCTTGCAGGCCCACCGACTGCAGCAGCCAGACCGTAGAGTCGCGCATACCCTGGTCGTCATCGACCACATACACTTTTGCTTGCAACACTGCCTCCCCTTATTCCCTGCTGACCGCCAGCCGGCAGCACAGTACCAGACCGCCGCTGTCACCCGCCCGCGCCCACAGGCTGCCACCGAAGCCTTCGATCAGGCTGCGGCTCATGCTCAAGCCCAAGCCCAGGCCGTCGGCCTTGCTGGTGGTAAACGGCGTAAAGATTTCATCCAGCCGCTCCGGTGCCACGCCCGGGCCCTGGTCGGCGACCTCGACCAGCACCCCATCGCCATCGCGCGCCGCGCAGAGCAGGATACGTGACGGCCGCTCACCCTGCTGCTCGCGATTGGCATCGATGGCATTGCGCAGCAGGTTGAGCAGCACCTGCTCCAGCAGCACCCGGTCGGCATACACCAAGGGCAGTTGAGCGCTCATGCGAAGTTCCACCTGCACCTGGTCCCGCGCGGCTTCCCAGGCGCACAGGCGCATGGCTTCGCCGGCCAGCTCGGCCACGTCCAGTGCCTGCAGGCGGCGCGGCCCCTTGCGCAGGAAGGCACGCAGACGGCGGATCACTTCGGCGGCATGGGTGGCCTGCTCGCTGATACGCTGCAGGCCCTGGCCTACCCGCTCGCGCGCCTGGGGATCACGTTCCAGGCCCTGCAGGTAACGCTGACTGGCGTTGGCATAGTTGACCACCGCGGCCAGTGGCTGATTGATCTCATGGGCGATGCCCGAAGCCAGCTCGCCCAGGGTCGCGAGGCGGGCACTGTGCGCCAGGCTTTCCTGCGCTTCGATGCGCAAGGTGATGTCGCGGGACACGCTGACCACCTCCACCACCGCGCCGGTGTAGGTCTCGCGGATCGCCCGGCTGGCGATTTCGAACCAACGGTAGTCACCTGTCGCCTGGCGTACCCGGCAGGTCATCGTGTGGTAGCCGTCCTGGTCCAGCGCGGCCGCGGCCTGGCGCAGTACCTGACGCCGCTCGCGCGGATGCAGCAGGGTATGTACAGGCATGCCACGCAGCTGCTCGGGCCACAGGCCAAGCAGGCGGTAGGCTGCCGGTGAGGCATCGAGAAAGCGGCCATCGGGGCTGTGCCGGGAAATCAGGTCGGTGGTGTTTTCGATGATCAGCCGATACAGGCGCCGGGCGCGGCTGGCTTCGCGTGCGCCATGGCGCTCTTCACTGGCATCGCGGCAGCGGCCCAGCACCTGCTGGCCCTGGTTGTCCGGCATGAACGTCCACAGCACGATGCGTTCGCCGACCTGCACTTCCACATCGCTGATCGCCCGATGCTGGCGCAGACAGGCACGCACCAGGGCCGCGCAATTGGCCGGCAGCCAGCAAGCCAGCTCAGGCCCTTCGGCGACCCAGGCCTGCAGTGCCGGGTTGAGTGCCAGCGGGCTTGCATCACTGGCCAGTAACAGACTGGGTTGTGGGTCTTTGGCGAGCAAGGGGTAAGCAGTGTCATCCACGGTAGGCGGCCTGTTTTTATAGTAGTTTTACTATATTGCTATAGTCGATATTCCTAATACCATAGCGACTCGCGTAAAACTGCGACAGAGGGGGCGGCCCACCGTCCGCCCCCTGCACCCTGAACAGAGCTAACAATCAGCCATCGGGGGCCAGGTGCACAGGCTGCGTCTGCCTCCCTTACAGGATTACCGCATGTCGATCTATGCCCAGGGCCTGATGCCCGCTGCCGTCAACCATGTCGCCCTCACCCCGCTGAGCTTCATCGAACGCACCGCTGCCGTTTACGGCAATTACCCGGCCGTCATCCACGGCGCCATCCGCCGCAACTGGCAAGAAACCTACCAACGCTGCCGGCGCCTGGCCAGCGCCCTGGCCGGCCGTGGCATTGGCCGTGGCGACACCGTGGCAGTGATGCTGCCCAACACCCCGACCATGCTCGAGGCGCATTTCGGCGTACCCATGACCGGTGCTGTGCTCAATACCCTGAACGTGCGCCTGGATGCCGAGGCTATCGCCTTCATGCTGCAGCATGGCGAGGCCAAGGTGCTGATCACCGACCGCGAGTTCCATGCGGTCATCGAAGGCGCTCTGGCACTGCTTGAACACCCGCCGCTGGTGGTTGATGTGGATGACCCGGAGTACGGCGAAGGCCGCGCGGTCAGCCAGCTGGACTATGAGGCCCTGCTCAACGAAGGCGACCCGGAATTTGCCTGGGAGTGGCCCGATGACGAGTGGCAGGCCATTTCGCTGAACTACACCTCCGGCACCACCGGCAACCCCAAGGGCGTGGTCTACCACCACCGTGGTGCCTACCTGAACGCCCTGGGCAACCAGATGACCTGGGCCATGGGCCACCGCCCGGTGTACCTGTGGACGTTGCCGATGTTCCACTGCAACGGCTGGTGCTACCCCTGGACCATCACCGCCCTGGCCGGCACCCATGTGTTTCTGCGCCGGGTCGACCCGCAGAAGATCCTGACCCTGATCCGCGAGCACAAAGTCAGCCACCTGTGCGGTGCGCCGATCGTGCTCAACGCGCTGGTCAACATGCCCGAGGCGGCCAAGGCAGCCATCGAGCACCCGGTGCAGGCCATGGTCGCCGGCGCCGCTCCACCGGCCAAGGTCATCGGCGCCGTGGAAGAAATGGGCATCAAGGTCACCCACACCTACGGCCTGACCGAGGTCTACGGCCCGGTGACCGTGTGTGCCTGGCATGACGAATGGGACGCGCTTTCGCTGGAAGAGCGTGCACGCATCAAGTCTCGCCAAGGCGTGCGCTACCCGACCCTCGATGGCCTGATGGTCGCCGACCCGCAAACCCTTCAGCCAGTACCCCGCGACGGCAATACCCTGGGCGAAATCTTCATGCGCGGCAACACGGTGATGAAGGGTTACCTGAAAAACCCTGAAGCCACCGCCGAAGCCTTCCGTGGCGGCTGGTTCCACACCGGCGACCTGGCCGTGTGGCATGCCGACGGCTATATCGAGATCAAGGACCGGCTCAAGGACATCATCATTTCCGGTGGCGAAAACATCTCCACCATCGAGGTCGAAGACGCCCTGTACAAGCACCCGGCAGTGCTGGAAGCCGCCGTGGTGGCACGCCCGGATGAAAAATGGGGGGAAACCCCGTGCGCCTTCGTTGCCCTGAAGCCGGGCCGAGAGGACACCCGTGAAGCCGACATCACCAGTTGGTGCCGCGAGCACCTGGCCGGGTTCAAGGTGCCGAAGACCGTGGTGTTCGGCGAGCTGCCCAAGACCTCGACAGGCAAGATCCAGAAGTACGTGCTGCGCGACCGGGCCAAGGCCCTCTGATGCCGTAGCCGCTCCCCTTCAGGCGCAGCACACAGCTGCGCCTGACGGTTCAGCGCACGCCCAACCCTCCCCCACTATTGCAAGAGCTGCCGATGACCACCTATTCCGCCCCCCTGCGCGACATGCGCTTCGTCCTGCATGACGTGTTCAACGCTTCAGGCCTGTGGGCCCGACTGCCCGCCCTGGCCGAACGCATCGATGCCGACACTGCCGACGCCATTCTCGAGGAAGCATCAAAAGTCACCGGCCAGCTGATCGCCCCGCTCAGCCGCAACGGTGACGAGCAAGGTGTGTGCTTCGACGCAGGCCAAGTTACCACCCCCGAAGGGTTTCGCGAGGCCTGGAACACCTACCGCGAAGGTGGCTGGGTCGGCTTGGGTGGCAACCCGGAACACGGCGGCATGGGCATGCCAAAGATGCTCGGCGTGCTGTTCGAAGAGATGCTCTACGCGGCTGACTGCAGCTTCAGCCTGTATTCGGCATTGAGCGCAGGCAGTTGCCTGGCGATCGATGCCCACGCCAGCGAAGCGCTCAAGACCACTTACCTGCCACCGCTGTACGAAGGCCGCTGGGCCGGCACCATGTGCCTGACCGAACCCCATGCCGGCACTGACCTGGGGCTGATCCGCACCCGCGCCGAGCCTCAGGCCGATGGCAGCGTGCGCATCAGTGGCAGCAAGATCTTCATTACCGGCGGCGAGCAGGACCTGACCGAGAACATCGTCCACCTGGTGCTGGCCAAGCTGCCGGATGCGCCCGCCGGTGCCAAAGGCATATCGCTGTTTCTGGTCCCCAAATTCCTGGTCGAGGCCGATGGCCGCCTGGGCGCGCGCAATGCTGTCCATTGTGGCTCGATCGAACACAAGATGGGCATCAAGGCCTCGGCGACCTGCGTCATGAACTTTGACGGTGCCGTCGGTTACCTGGTGGGCGAACCGAACAAGGGCCTGGCAGCGATGTTCACCATGATGAACTACGAGCGCCTGTCCATCGGCATACAGGGCATCGGTTGTGCCGAAGCCTCCTACCAGAGCGCCGCCCGCTATGCCAACGAGCGCCTGCAGAGCCGCGCAGCGACTGGCCCGCAGGCACACGACAAGGTGGCCGACCCGATCATCCACCATGGTGATGTTCGGCGTATGCTGCTGACCATGCGCACCCTCACCGAAGCAGGTCGGGCGTTCGCCGTCTACGTTGGCCAGCAACTGGACGTGGCGCGCTATGCCGAGGACGCTGGCGAACGCGAGCATGCCCAACGCCTGGTGGCACTGCTGACACCGGTGGCCAAGGCATTCTTCACCGACAACGGTCTGGAAAGCTGCGTGCTTGGCCAGCAGGTGTATGGCGGTCATGGCTACATCCGCGAATGGGGCCAGGAGCAACGGGTGCGAGACGTGCGCATTGCGCAAATCTATGAAGGCACCAACGGCATTCAGGCCCTTGATCTGCTGGGGCGCAAGGTGCTGGCCGACGGTGGTCAGGCGTTGGCCAGCTTTGCCAGCGAAGTGCGGGCCTTCAGTGTGGATGCGCCCTTGCACCGCGAGGCCCTGCAGGCGAGCCTGGCGCGGCTCGAGGCCACCAGCACCTGGCTGCGGGCGCAGGCTGGCGAGGATGCCAACCTGGTCAGCGCGGTAGCCGTTGAGTACCTGCAGCTGTTCGGGCTGACGGCCTATGCGTACATGTGGGCGCGGATGGCGGCGGTGGCGCTGGCCAAACGTGATGAGGACGAGGCGTTTCATGGTGCGAAGCTTGCCTGTGCGACGTTCTATTTCCAGCGGGTCTTGCCGCGGGGGTTGGGGCTGGAGGCGAGCATTCGGGCCGGTAGTGGCAGCCTTTATGGGCTAGAGGCCGCACAGTTCTGACCGGTGTGTCACTGACGCGCTTGTTGCAAGGGCAGCCGTGTGCTGCGAAGAGGGCCGGTACAGGTTACCGAATCGGTACTGCAAACACTGACCTCTTCGCCGCACCAGGCCGCCCCGGAAGCGATTGCAGACATCGTCTTTTGCCCGCGAAGGGTTCTCAAACGCTGAAAAACCGTGGTCAATCCGACGAAAAACCGGCACAACTGATAGTCATTCGCCATTACATTGGTTCTCGGGAGCCCTCTCGCAAGGGTAGAATGCGCAAAACCCGGAGCCGCAATGAACCACGACCGCCTCAATCCCAGCCCAGACGATGCCATCACCGACGCCGCAGCGCATTGGTGCATGCGCCTGCACGCCGACGATTGCACGCAGGCCGAGCGTGACGCATTCGCTGGCTGGTTGGCGGCCGACCCGCGGCATGCCGAAGAATATCAGGCGATGCTGGAAATCTGGCAAACAGCCGACCTGCTGCCGCGTAGCGCCACCGTCATCGACTTCAACCCACCCGCCAAACACGCCGCCCGCCCCCGCAACTGGCGGCCGCTGGCGTCTGCTGCGGCCATCGCCCTGGCAGTGCTGCCGCTGGCCGGCTGGATGGGGTGGGAACAGGGCTGGTTGCCCAACCACTACCAGCACGTCGAAGCCGGTGACCACATGCAGACCGTGGAGCTCAGCGACGGCAGCACGGTACAGCTCAACCTGCACACCGAGCTCACCTTCCTCAACTACAAGGACCAGCGCCAGGTCACGCTCAAGCGCGGCGAGGCGTTCTTCAAGGTGCGACACGACAGCAGCCACCCGTTCATCGTGCGTGCAGGCAGTGGCCAGACCCGGGTCACCGGCACCCAGTTCAACGTGTGGAAGTACCAGGACCAGGTGAAGGTCACCCTGGTGGAAGGTTCAGTGCTGGTGTCCAGTGAGGGCAATGCCGGTGGCTACCGCCTTGGCCCTGGCATGCAGGCCAGCTACCACAAGGGCGACTTCGAGCCGCAGCTGGAGCAAAGCGACGACTATGGCAACAGCCTGGCATGGCGCAGCGGCAAGCTGGTGCTCGACAACCTGAGCCTGGAACAGGCGCTGCCGGTGATAAACCGCTACCTCGACGCCCCGCTGCGACTGGCCGATGCCAGCACCGGCCGCATTCGCATCAGCGGCATCTACAACACCCGTGAGGTGGGGCGCCTGGTCAACAACCTGCCCAAAGTCCTGCCGGTCTACCTGACCCGCAGCAAGGACGGCAGCACCGTGCTCAATCGCATCTCGCCGCCGCCCGACAAGGGCTGACGCCCTCCCCCGCCTTACAAGGTCATCGCCGCCAACCAACCGAACACCAGCAGCGGCAGGTTGTAATGGATGAAGGTCGGCACCACGGTGTCCCAGATGTGGTGGTGCTGGCCATCCACGTTCAGGCCCGAGGTCGGGCCCAGGGTCGAGTCCGAGGCCGGCGAACCTGCATCACCCAGCGCACCGGCAGTACCAATGATGCACACCGTGGCCAACGGGTCGAAGCCCAGTTGTACGCACAGAGGCACGAAAATCGCCGCCAGGATCGGCACGGTGGAGAACGACGAGCCGATCCCCATCGTCACCAAAAGGCCTACCAACAGCATCAGCAGGGCACCGACGCCCTTGCTGTGGTCGATCCACTGCGCCGAGGTTTCCACCAGGCTCTTCACCTCACCGGTGGCCTTCATCACCTCGGCAAAACCGGACGCGGTAATCATGATGAAGCCGATCATGGCCATCATCTTCATGCCTTCGGTGAACAGGTCGTCGGTCTCTTTCCACTTGACGATGCCCGACAGCGAGAAGATCAGGAAACCGACCATGGCACCGATGATCATCGAGTCCAGCAACAGCTGGACAATGAAGGCTGCCGCGATCGCCAGCCCGGCCACCAGCAAGGTCAACGGGTTGTACTGCACGCTCACCTGCTCCACCTGCTGGATCCGCGCCAGGTCGTAGTCACGCTTCTTGCGGTAGCTGATGAACACCGCCACCAGCAGGCCGACGAGCATGCCTGCAGCCGGGACGGCCATGGCGTGTGTGACGTTGACGCCGCTCACATCGACACCCGCGCGGGCCACATTGGCCAACAGGATCTCGTTGAGGAAGATGTTGCCGAAGCCCACCGGCAGGAACATGTACGGGGTGATCAGGCCAAAGGTGATCACACAGGCGATCAGCCGGCGGTCGATACGCAGGCGCGTCAGCACGTACAACAGAGGGGGTACCAGCAGCGGAATGAAGGCAATGTGGATAGGCAGGATGTTCTGGGACGACACGGCCACCACCAGCATCAGGCCGATCATCAGCCATTTGACCTTGCCGCCCTTGGCGTCGTCCTGCCGGTCGATCATGACCAGGGCGCGGTCGGCCAGCGCATGGGCCAGGCCAGACTTGGCGATTGCCACGGCAAAGGCACCCAGCAGTGCATAGGACAAAGCCACCGTGGCACCACCGCCGAGGCCACCGTTGAAGGCCTTGAGCGTGCCTTCGATGCCCAGGCCGCCCACCAGCCCACCGGCCAGGGCGCCGATGATCAGGGCGATGACCACGTGCACGCGGGACAGGCTGAGTATCAGCATGATGCCGACCGCGGCGATCACTGCATTCATGGTTGGCTTACCTCATTACGACAGAAAAAAGCGCGAACTCTGAAGCAGTAGGCGGCAGATGTCAAAAGCGCCTTGATACGGCGCGCTAGTGGCGGACAAAATTTAAATGAAATTTTGATTAAAAAAAAAAAAACAGGGGGCGGATTTTTTGGAGGGGGGGGGGGGGCCTGGCGCCGAGGGTTGGGGACCCCCCCCCCCCCCCCCCAAAAAAAAAAAAACCCTCATAGCCCAAAAAAAGGACCCCC
>NZ_JBJJLR010000083.1:0-12498 GCF_046230975.1 Pseudomonas sp. KCJK9058 | reverse complement strand
AACCAACGCGGTGGATGGCACCGGCTCTGCCGGTCTTCGCGGGTAAACCCGCTCCTACAGGGCGCAGAATTGTAGGAGCGGGCTTGCCCGCGAATAGGCCTGCACAGGCCGCCCGAAAGGATCAGGCCGGCACCATGGCAAAGCCGACGCCGAACCGGTTCCAGGCATTGATGGTGGCAATCGCCAAGGTCAGGTTGGCCACCTCGGCCGGCTCGAAGTGTTCCTGCAGGGCTTCATATTGGCCCTGCGGCGCACCCTGTTCTGGCAAGCGGGTCAGGCTCTCGACCCAGGCCAGCGCAGCACGTTCACGCGGCGTGAAGTAGCTGGTTTCCTGCCACACGCACAAGGTCTGCAGGCGTGCTTCGGACTCACCGGCCTTGCGCGCATCGTTGGCATGCAGGTTGACGCAGTAGGCGCAGCCGTTGATCTGCGAAGCGCGCAGGCGTATCAGCTCCAGCAGCGAGTTTTCAAGGCCGCTGTTAGCCAGCGCCTGCTCCAGGCCGACCATGGCTTTGTAGGCTTGCGGCGCGTGTTTGGCCCATTCGATACGGTTGTGCATGTCAGTCTCCAGGCGTGTGGGGTGGATATGGCGCTACTGTAGCGCCGCTCATTGGCCACCCCGATAGCCAATTTTGCGCATAAGCGGGAGGCCAATCGTCCATTCAGGTGGCCACTGACCTGCATCCAATCTCTTCATTTCTGCCAAGCCAGCCGAGCCGGGATAATGACCAGTTCCTGCTAAAAGAGAACCGACTCACAATGAGCGCTGTACTGAACCTGTTGCTGGTGATCCTGCTGGCGTTGAACCTGCGGCCGATCCTGACCAGTATCGGCCCGTTACTCGAACCTATGCGCGCCAGCACCGGCCTGGGTTACCAGCAGGCTGCCTTGCTGACGGCGCTACCGGTGCTGTGCATGGGCCTGGTGCCCCTGTTGCAACCGTGGCTGCGACGCTGGGTCAGCGAGCACGGCGGCATGCTTGGGGGCCTGACCGCCATTGCCTTGGCCTGCCTGTGGCGCCTGCAACTGGACAGTGCCTGGGCGCTGATCGCCAGTGCGCTGGTCGCCGGCCTGGGCGTGGCGGTGGTGCAGGGCATGATGCCGGGGCTGGTCAACCGCTGGTTCCCTGGCCGTCTGGCCGGGGCGATGGGGCTGTACTCGGCGGCGCTGATGAGCGGCGGCGGCTTGGCTGCAGTACTCGGTCCACACATCAGCGGCCATTTCGGTTACTGGCAGGCGGGCCTGGGCGTTTGGGCGATCCCGGCCGTGCTGGCGGTGCTGGCCTGGGCCGTGCTGCGGCCAAGGCAGGAGGCGCCAAAGCTGTCCGGGGCCGCAGGCGGGCACTGGTTCGGCACCCGCCGGGCGTGGTTGCTGGCCCTGTACTTCGGCCTGATCAACGGCGGCTACACCAGCATGGTGGCCTGGTTGCCGGCTTACCACATCGAGCACGGCGGCACCGCTCAGGGCGGTGCCGACCTGGTGGGCCTGATGACCGTCTTTCAGGTGCTCGGTGCGCTTGGCCTGCCGCTGCTGCTGCGACGTTGGGCCGACAGGCGCCCGGGTTTGTGGCTGGCGCTGGCGATCCAGCTGGCGGGTTTCCTGGGGCTTTTGCTGGCACCTGCGGCGGCTTCCGGGCTTTGGGTCGCCATGATCGGCTTTGGCTTGGGTGCCTGCTTCAGCCAGTGCCTGACGTTGACGCTGGAACACCTGAAAACGCCTGCCGAGGCCGGCAGCCTGGCGGCGTTTGTACAGGGTATCGGCTTTATCATCACCGGCATCGTGCCGTATATCACGGGTTGGCTGCGGGATGTCAGTGGCGACTTCCAGGCTTCGTGGACGCTGTTGACCGTGACCGTGATGGCAATGCTGCTGGTGACCGCGTGCTTCAACCCGTGCGGCTATACGGCGGCTATCGCCCGGCCGGCCGCAACCGGCAAGGCCGCACCGGTCAACTGAGGCGTTGCAGGGTATCGCGTACCCGGTCCAGCGCCGGGTCGATATCCAGCAGTTCGATGGCGCCGAAGCCCATCAATAGCCCCGGGCGGACCGGCGCCTCGCTGAAGAAGGGTGCCAGTGAATACAGGCCGACCTCTACCTTGCGCGCGAGGTTGGCCAACAGTTCCACATCCACTGCGGGTTTAGCCAAGGCACTGAGGTGGAAGCCTGCGCTGGCAGGGATGGCGCTGAACCACGGTGCCAGATCGCTGCCAAGGCGCGCCAGGATGCGCTCGCGGCGTGCACTGTAGACCTCGTGGCAGCGGCGGATGTGCTTGTTCAGGTGGCCTTCGCCAAGGAAGCGCGCCAGCGCCCACTGCAGCAGGGTCGGGCTGTGCCAATCGCTAAGGTGCTTGGCCACGCAAGCGGCCTGCAGTACGGCAGGTGGTAATACGGCATAGCCCAGGCGCAGCTCGGGCAGCAAAGTCTTGGAGAAGGTCCCGACATAGGCGACCAGCCCATGCCGGTCCAGACGCTGCAGCGCGTCCGAGGCTGGCCCGTGGTAGCGGAACTCACAGTCGTAGTCGTCTTCGATGATCAGTGCACCCAGCTCGGCGGCCCGCGCAAGCAGGGCATGCCGGCGTGGCTCGCTCATCGGCATGCCTAGCGGGAACTGGTGCGAGGGTGTGACGTAGATCAGCCGGGTGCCATCGGCGATCTGTTCCACGCACAGGCCCTCATCGTCCACCGGCACCGATTGCAGGCGTGCCCCCAGGGCCAGGAACAATTGCCGTGCCGGCGGGTAGCCAGGATCTTCCATGGCCACCTGGCAGCCCGGTTCGACCAGCACCCGGGCGATCAGGTCCAGCGCCTGCTGGGCGCCGTTGCACACCAGCAGGTCGGCTGCGCTGCAGTGCACCCCGCGTGAGTAGGCGATGTGGTGGGCAATGGCTTCGCGCAGTTCCGGCAAGCCCTGGGCCGGGAATTGTCGCTCGGGGTGGCGCTGGCTGCGGCGCAGTGCGTAGTTCAGGCAACTGCGCCACTGGTCGAAGGGGAACTGTGCCTTGCTCGAAGCACCACCGACGAAGTCATAGCGCGATGGCGCCTGCACCTGGCGTTGGCTGAGCACGGTGGCGCGCTGCTGCCAGCGCTCGAGGGAGGCGGCGCCGGCCAGGGGTATGGTGGCTGATTCGTTACTGCGCAGCGGATGGCGTGGGGTGACGAACGTGCCACGGCCGACCACGCCGCTGAGCAGGTTATCGTAGGTCAGCCGCGAATAGGCCTCGGCCACTGTCTTGCGGGATACGCCCAGTTGTTCAGCCAGCAGACGGGTGGGCGGCAGTTGGGTACCGGCGGCCAGGTGGCCGCTGTCGATACCGTCGCGCAGTTGCTGGTAAAGCTGATCGGCCAGGCCTTTGCGGCCCTCCAGGCGAATGTGCAGTTCCATGGGCGGGTCCGGAGCGGAGGATTGCTCAGGATAGCGGATCGGCTGCGACTCAGGTGCTTGTCACAGGCGACGAAGAGGCCGAGCCAACCGCTCAGAGCCGGGCGGTGCTGACGGTGATATAGCCTTTTTCTGCCAGGGCAATGCGTATCACGGTTTCATCCTCCGGCGCGTTGCGGTTGCGCTTGATGCGCACGCCTTCAACCGCCGAAGCTTTCATATGCTCTGAAATGGCCCGCCCGTTCGCGTCGAAGAACACCTCGCTGGCCAGCAACTCGATGCGTTCGATCAATTGCCGGGAATGTTCATCGGTGGCGCAGAAGAACATGACCCCCGACAAGTGCGGGTCATTGTCGGGGTTGGTCATGTCATGGGCCAGCATTTCGCGCAGGCTGCTGCGCAGTTCGGCGATGGGGCGGGCGTACGGGTGCATGCGGAGCCTCCTCTGGATCGCGACCTTGCGTCCTCCAGTGCCGATCATGTTTTCTGTGGGCAGAGGCAGCAAGTAGGGCGCTTCTGAGGGCGGCGTAGGAAACGTCTTAAGATGCTGGGCGGTGGTCGAACCCCAGGGTCTACAAGGCAGCAGCCCCCGCCTTGGCCACCTGGGCATCCTGTTCGGATTTGACGCCGGATACACCAATGGCGCCCACCACCTGGCCTTCCACCCGCAGCGGCACGCCACCTTCAAGGCTGGTCAGCAGGGGGGCGGTCACGAAGGCCGTGCGGCCGCCATTGACCATGTCTTCATAATCCCGCGTCTCTTTGCGCCCCAGTGCGGCGGTGCGGGCCTTTTCCATCGCGATGTAGGCACTGGCCGGTGCGCAGCCGTCCAGGCGTTCCAGGGCCAGTGGGTGGCCGCCGTCGTCGACCACGACGATGGTCACGCTCCATTGGCGGGCCTGGGCTTCCTGGCGGGCGGCGGTCAGTACGCGGGCGATTTCGGTCTGGCCGATAACGAACTTGCTAAGCATGGGCGGGCTCCGGGTTCAAGGCGGCTTCGACGATTTCGATCCAGTGGCGCACGGGTGTGCGTCCAGCCCCATCGAGGTGGGCCTGGCAGCCTATGTTGGCCGTGGCAATGACGTGCGGTTTACCGCTTTCCAGCGCGTTCAGACGATTGTCGCGAAGTTGCAGTGACAGTTCAGGTTGGGTCAGCGAATAGGTGCCTGCCGAGCCGCAGCACAGGTGGCCATCGGGCACCGAGGTCAGGGTAAAGCCAAGCCGTGTCAGCAGCGCCTCTACCGCGCCGCCCAGCTTCAGTGCGTGCTGCAGGGTGCATGGGCAGTGGAAGGCCAGGCGCTGTTCGGTGCACAGGGCCAATTGTTCGATCGGCTCATCGCGCAGGACTTCCACCAGATCGCGGGAAAGTGCACTGACCCGTGCCGCCTTGGCAGCGTAATGGGGGTCTTTCTCCAGCAGGTGGCCATAGTCGCGGACAAACGCACCGCAGCCGCTGGCGGTCTGCACGATCGCCTCGGCACCCGCTTCGATGGCGGGCCACCAGGCGTCGATATTGCGCCGTGCCCGCTGCAGGCCTTGCTCCTGAGCATTCAGGTGATAGTCCACCGCGCCACAGCATCCGGCCTGCAGGATGGGTTGCACACTGATGCCCAGGCGGTCGAGCAGCCGCGCAGCCGCGGCATTGGTATTGGGTGACAAGGCCGGCTGCACGCAACCTTCCAGCATCAGTACCCGGCGCGCATGGCGCACTGCCGGACGCTGGCCGGGTGTGGTTACCTGCGCCGGCAACTTGCGTTTGAGTGAGGCCGGTAGCAGCGGGCGCAGCGCCTGGCCGCTGCGGGTCAGGGCCTTGAACAGTGCCGGGCGCGGCACCACAGCACGCAGGCCCAGGCGCAACAGGCGCTGGCCGAGTGGGCGTGGCACCTGCTGCTCGACCACTGCGCGGCCGATGTCCAGCAGGTCGTGGTACTTCACCCCCGATGGGCAGGTGGTTTCGCAGTTGCGGCAGGTCAGGCAGCGGTCCAGGTGCAATTGGGTGCTGGCGGTGACCGGCTCGCCTTCGAGCATCTGCTTGATCAGGTAGATGCGCCCGCGCGGGCCGTCCAGTTCGTCGCCCAGCAACTGGTAAGTGGGGCAGGTGGCGGTGCAGAAACCGCAATGTACGCAGGTGCGCAGGATGCGCTCGGCTTCGTCGGCGCGGGCCAGGCGGCGCGATGTTTCGCTAAGGTTGGTTTGCATGGGCTGGCCTCACAGGTCCGGGTACAGGCGACCAGGGTTGAACACCCCCTGGGGATCGAGCTGCTGCTTGAGGGCGCGGTGATAGCGCATCAGTGCAACCGGCAGCGGCGGGCTGCTGGCTGCACCGGGGGCGTAGCAGGTGGCGTGGCCGCCCACCCTGGCCACCTGATCGCGAATGGCCTGCGCCGGCGCGCAGGTCTTGAGCCAGCGCTGGGCACCCCCCCAGTCGATCAGCTGCTGGCCGGGCAGGTCCAGCTCGCCGGTAACGGTGGGTACGGACAGGCGCCACAGGGGGGCGGCGTCGGCAAAGAACGCCAGGCGCTGTTCGCGCAGGTCGCTCCAGAAGCGGTTATCAAGCGTGTCGCCCCCCAGCCGCTGGCGTGCCGATTGCACCGACCCTTCGCCGCCTTCCAGGCGCAGGTACAGCGTTTCGCCGTCATGGCAGGCGGCGCTGATTGGCAGCGGTTGCTGACCCCATTCGGCCAGCTCGGCCAGCGCTTCATTGCGGCCCATCGGCAGGCGCAGGCTCAGGCACAGGCGCGGCCGTGGCAGCACTTTCAGCGAAACCTCGGTCAGCAGCCCCAGGCATCCGAAGCTGCCCGCCATCAGGCGTGACACATCGTAGCCGGCGACGTTCTTCATCACCTCGCCACCAAAGCGCAGCAGCTTGCCGTGGCCGGTGATTACCCGTGTACCCAGTACGAAGTCGCGCACCGACCCGGCCCACGGCCGTCGCGGGCCAGACAACCCGGCCGCGACCATGCCGCCCAAGGTGGCCTCTGGGCCCAGGTGGGGTGGTTCGCAGGGCAGCATCTGGTCGGCCTCGTGCAGGGCTGCCTCGATCTCGCGCAGGGGGGTACCGGCGCGGGCCGTGAGTACCAGCTCGGTGGGGTCGTAGCTGACAATGCCGCGGTGGTTGCGGGTGTCGAGTACTTCGCCGGCCACCGGGTTGCCGAGCATCGCTTTGCTGTTGCTGCCCTGGATACGCAGCGGCGTACCTTCGTTCAGCGCCTGGTTGACCTGCTCCAACAGCGTCTGGCTCATGTCGCGCTCCATGCTCATCAGAAGCGCTCCAGCTCGGGGAAGGGCAGTTGCCCTTGGTGCACGTGCAGGGCGCCGAATTCGGCGCAGCGGTGCAGGGTGGGAATGTTCTTGCCGGGGTTGAGCAGGCCCTGGGGGTCGAAGGCGGCCTTCACCGCGTGGAACAGGGTAATTTCGTCGCTGTTGAACTGTGCGCACATCTGGTTGATCTTCTCGCGCCCCACGCCGTGTTCACCGGTGATGCTGCCGCCCACCTTCACACACAGTTCCAGAATCTTGCCGCCGATCGCTTCGGCACGCGCCAGCTCGCCGGGCAGGTTGGCATCGAACAGGATCAAAGGGTGCATGTTGCCGTCGCCGGCATGGAACACGTTGGCCACCCGCAGGCCGTACTCTGCGGACAGGTCGCTGATGCCCTTGAGCACCCGTGGTAACTCGCGGCGCGGGATGGTGCCGTCCATGCAGTAGTAGTCCGGGGAGATGCGCCCCACGGCCGGGAAGGCGTTCTTGCGCCCGGCCCAGAAGCGAACGCGCTCGGCTTCGTCGCAGGCCAGGCGTACCTCGCGGGCCCCGGCTTGCGTCAGCACGGCGGCGACGCGCGCGCAGTCGTCGTGAACATCGGCTTCCACGCCATCCAGTTCGCACAGCAGGATCGCCGCCGCGTCCACCGGGTAGCCGGCATGGATGAAGTCTTCAGCGGCGCGGATCGCCAGGTTGTCCATCATCTCCAGGCCGCCGGGAATGATGCCGGCAGCGATGATGTCGGCGACTGCCCGGCCGGCGTCCTCGACGCTGTCGAAACTGGCCAATATCACCCGCGCCACCTGGGGCTTGGGCAGCAGCTTGACGGTGACTTCGGTGACGATACCGAGCATGCCTTCGGAGCCGGTGAACAATGCCAGCAGGTCGAAGCCGGGGCTGTCCAAGGCATCGCTGCCCAGGCTCAGGCGTTCGCCCTCGACCGTAAGGATGTCCACCTTGAGCACATTGTGTACGGTCAGGCCGTACTTGAGGCAGTGCACGCCACCGGCGTTTTCGGCGACATTGCCACCGATTGAGCAGGCAATTTGCGAGGAAGGGTCGGGTGCGTAGTACATACCATGGGGTGCGGCGGCCTGGGAGATGGCCAGGTTGCGTACGCCCGGTTGAACGCGGGCGTAACGTCCCTGCGGGTTGACCTCGAGGATACGGTTGAAGCGCGCCATCACCAGCAGGATGCCCTTGGCCAGCGGCAGGGCACCACCAGACAGGCCGGTACCGGCGCCACGCGCAACCACCGGTACGCCGCGCTGGTGGCAAAGCTTCAACAGCGTCTGCACCTGCTCCAGGCGCTCGGGCAGCGCCACCAGCAGTGGCACGGTGCGGTAGGCCGACAGGCCGTCGCATTCGTACGGTTTGAGGTCTTCATCGCGGTGCAGGATTTCAAGATCCGGCAGGGCATCGCGCAGCGCCTGCAACAGGGCGGCCAGGTCCACGTTGGGCAGCGCGCCATCGACGCGTTCGTCGTACAGGATATTCATTGGCTCACTCGCAACGGTTTTTGTTGTTGTTGGCGAAGCGGTCACCGATGCAGCGTGCGCGTGCTAGCGTTTGGGGTCGAGTGAGATGTTGACTGGTCCTACCAGTTTCTTCGGGCAGTACTGTTTATTCACGGTTCTGTCTGGCTAGATTGGCGCTGTAAGTCAAAGTGGTCCTACCAGCAGGGGGGGGCGCAGTGGGTACTGAAGGCAAGGCCAAGGTCGCCGACCAGGTGGCCGAACGGGTCGAGCGGCTTATCGTCGAAGGCGTGCTCAAGGTGGGCCAGGCGCTGCCATCGGAGCGGCGGCTGGTGGAAAAACTTGGCTGTTCACGTTCGGCCTTGCGCGAGGGCCTGCGCGTTCTGCGTGGACGCGGCATCATCGACACCGAACAGGGGCGTGGTTCGTTTGTCGCCGATCTCACCGGGCAGGCGGGTGCTACGCCTTTGATGCACCTGTTCAGTTCGCAACCGCGCACGCTGTTCGACCTGCTGGAGGTCAGGGCGTTGCTGGAGGCTGAGTCGGCGCGGCTGGCGGCGTTGCGGGCTACCGACGTCGACCGCCTGCTGATCCGCCGGCGCTACGAAGAAATGCTGGCTGCGCACGAGGCTGCGCAGGCGCTCGATGCCCGTGAGCATGCCCGCCGTGACCATGCCTTTCACCGGGCGATCAGTGAGGCGTCGCATAACCCGGTGCTGGTGCATACCCTGCAATCACTCAGTGACCTGACGTTGAGCACGGTGTTTGCGTCGGTCAACAACTTGTACTGCCGGCCAGCGCAGAAACGCCAGATTGATCGGCAGCATGCGCGGTTGTACCGCGCAGTCATGGAGCAACTGCCCGAGCAGGCGCAGCGGGCGGCGCGTGAGCATATCAACGGCATACGCGACAGTTTGCGGGAGATCGAGCAGGAAGAGCAGCGCCTGGTCAGGGCGACCATGCGTATGGATGGCTGGGGGTGAAGCGGCCCTGTGCCGGCCCTCTCGCGTCGAACCGCCGCGAAAGGGCCGGTACAGGTTTACTCAATGATCAGCCACAGGGTCATCTTGCGACAAGATGGCCCGGGCCAGTTCTTCATCGTTGGCCTGCAACCCAGGATGGTCCTTGCGGACCTGTTCAAGCGCCGACTCCACATAGGCGCCGCGGATGGCACCGCCGCTGGCGACGAACGCTGAAAGTTCGTCACGGGCCGGGATGATCCGTTTGTCGTCCTTGAAGGTCGAATACAGCGAAGCGGAAATACCGGCCGAGGTGGCGACGTCGCCCGCATCGACACGGGCCAGGGCAGCACCGGCAGGCATCAGGAGCAGCAGCGCAGGGGCGAGGAGTAGGTGGCGCATGTCGTGTTCTCCAGTAACGTGAAGCACAGGGAAATAAACCACTCAGTGTCTAAGACGGCGGAGGCGTTGGGGTAGTTCCCTTATCCTGGCTGGAGGGTGTCGTGGATAAGGTGCACCTGCCGCTGACGATGTGGCTGAACTGGCGGTTTGCAAGCTGGCGACGGAGCGTGTCATGGATTGACCGCGTCGGGACGCGCGTGATTTGCTTGGGGGGATGGTGCTTCGCGGGCAAATCCGCAGAGGGCCCTGCCGATCATTCAAAGGAAACTGAAGGTTCGCCCATGTCCGACTACAAGCTGCACTGCTTCGCCGAATCCGGTAACGCCTACAAGGCTGCGCTCATGCTTGAACTCACCGGCCAGAACTGGCAGCCGGTGTTCGTCGACTTCTTCCATGGCCAGACGCGTGAGCAAACCTGGCGCGATGAGGTGAACGAGCAGGGCGAGGTGCCGGTGATGGAGCATGCTGGCAAGCGCTTCACCCAGTCTGCGCTGATTCTGGAATACCTTGCCGAACAGACCGGCCAGTTCGGGCCCCGTGATGAAGATGAAAAGCGTGAGATCTGGCGCTGGATGCTGTTCGACAACCATAAGTTCACCAGCTATTACGCTGCGCTGCGCTTTCTGTTCTGCCTGAAGAACACTGGCGAAACCGATGTGACGCGGTTCCTGCGCGAGCGTGCCACGGCGGCTTACCGTATTGTCGATGCTCACCTGGCGAAGACGCCATTCATGGTCGGTGGCCGGTTGACCATTGCCGACCTGTCGTTGGCGGGGTATGTGTTCATGCCAGAAGACACCGGTATCCCGTTGGCAACGTTCACGCACATCGAGGCCTGGAAAGCCCGGATCCAGGCGCTGCCGGGGTGGAAACACCCGTATGAGCTGATGCCGCGCACGGCATCCTGACTCATTCGCGGCTAAAGCCGCCTCCACAGCGGCCACGCCAAATCATGTGTGTGGCACACCCCGAGCGGGTGCGCCGCCCGCATACTCCGGCTTCAGGTGCCCTTGCTCATCCAGCAGATAAGCATCCATCACCTCCCGCACCACCGGCCCTGCGACCCGGCCTCCAGCCTCACCGTTCTCGATCATTACCGCCACCACCACACTGGGGTGCTCAGCCGGAGCAAAGCCGACAAACAGGGCGTTGTCGCGGTGGCGCTCGAGGGTCTTGTTGCGGTTGTAACGCTCACCCTGCTTGATCGCCACCACCTGCGCGGTACCGCTTTTGCCGGCAATTCGGTACTGGGCACCAGCGGCCGCGGCGCGGGCAATGCCGCGCGGGTCGTGCATGACCATCTGCATGCCCTGGCTGACCTGGTCCCAGGCATGCTTGTCGTGCAGCACGATGTCGGGCATGGGGTTTGGGTCGATCGGCGTATCGCCACCCACGGTCATGGCCAGGTGCGGGCGGTGCCACACGCCCTTGCTTGCCAGCAGGCTGGTGGCCTGGGCCAGCTGCAGGGGGGTGACCTGCATGTAACCCTGGCCAATGCCAAGGATCAGCGTCTCGCCCGGGAACCAGGCCTGGCGTCGTGTGGCGCGCTTCCACTCGGCCGAGGGCATCAGCCCGGAGGCTTCCTCGAACATGTCCAGCGACACCTTCTGGCCCAGGCCGAACTCGGCCATGTAGTCGTGCAGGCGGTCGATGCCCAGCTTGTGCGCCAGGTCGTAGAAGTAGGTGTCGTTGGAGCGCATGATGGCGGTGTACATGTCCACCCAGCCGTCGCCGCTGCGGTTCCAGTTGCGGTACTTGTGGTCATAGTTGGGCAGTTCGTAGTAGCCCGGGTCGAACACCCGGCTGCCAGGGGTGATCACCCCGCTGTCGAGGCCGGCGATGGCCACTTCAGGCTTCACGGTCGAGCCAGGCGCATACAGGCCGCGCAGGACGCGGTTGAACAGTGGGCGGTCGATGGAGTCGCGCAGCGCGGCATACTGCTTGAAGCTGATGCCCTTGACGAACAGGTTGGGGTCGAAGCTGGGGTTGCTGACCATCGCCAGTACGTCACCATTGGCCGGGTCCAATACCACCACCGAGCCACGGCGGTCACCCAGCGCTTTTTCTGCGGCTATCTGCAAATGGGCGTCCAGGGTGAGGACTATATCCTGCCCAGGGGTCGGGTCCTTGTGGTTGAGCACGCGCATCACCCGCCCCTGAGCGTTGGTCTCGACCTCTTCGTAGCCCACGTGGCCATGCAGCTGGCTTTCGTAGAAGCGCTCGATGCCGGTCTTGCCAATCGATTGGGTGCCGCGGTACTCCGTGCTGTCGAGCGTCTTGGCTTCTTTCTCGTTGATGCGCCCCACATAGCCCACTGAATGCGCGAAATGCCCGGCCAGTGGGTACTCGCGGATGAACTGCGGCTCCACCTCCAGGCCCGGCAGGCGGAACTGGTTCACCGCTACCAGGGCGATCTGCTCCTCGCTCAGGCCCACCATAAGGGTTACGGGCTCGAACGGTTTGCGGCCACGGCGCAGGTCCTTGTCGAACTGCTTACGGTCGTCTTCGGTCAGGCCCAGCACCTGCGTCAGGGTGTCGAGCACCTTGGCCGAGTCGCCGCCTGATCGCTCGCGGGTCATGGTCAGGTCGAAGCTGGGCTTGTTGTCGGCCAGTACCACGCCGTTGCGGTCATAGATCAGCCCGCGTTCGGGGGCGATGGGCAGCACGTGCACGCGGTTGTTTTCCGACACGGCCGTTTGTTGGTCATGCTGCAGCACTTGCAGCACATAGAGCCGGCCCACCAGGACAGCACACAGGCTGAACACCATGGCAGCGCAGGCCAGAAGCCGACGGTTGACCAGGTGTTTTTCCTTTTCGTGGTCCTTTAACGGGATGGGTTGCGGCATCTGTGAATCGATCCTGAGGGGTGGCAATACGCGCGCGATCGGGTCGCGGATGCTACGCAACCCGCACCGCACCCTCAAGGCGAGTCCCGGCTGCTGGCTGGCTGGCATCGGCTGTGCGCCCCATGATCAGGGCGCTGAGGGGGAACATGAAGATTTGTTCATTGCGTAGTCATGGT